>JAFAIV010000102.1 GCA_019236545.1 Actinomycetota bacterium
TCGCGGCCGCGGCGACGATCCTCTGCGGCTTCGTCCTGACCCAGAGCAAGGGCGCGGCGCTCGGGCTCGTCCTCGGGGCGGCCGTCCTGCTCGGTCTCTCACCGCGGCGACTGCGGCTGCTCGTGCCCGCCACGCTCGCCACTGCCGTCGCCGCGGCGGCGTTCCACCGGCTGACGGAGCCGTACCGCGCCGACGGCGTCGGGCCGGTGCACCAGGCGGGGTGGACGGTGCTCGCGGCAGCCGTGGCGGCGGTCGTCGTCGGAGCGGCGTACGCGGCGGTGGACGCGCGGCTCGATGTCCCGGAGCCGCTCGTCCGGCGCGCCGGCCGCGGCCTCGCCGCGCTCCTCGTCGCGGCCGTGCTCGGTGGCGCGGCCCTCTTCCTCGTCCGCGAGCCGCACCCGCTCGGCTTCGCCGCCGCGCGCTGGCACAGCTTCCAGCACTACTCGGCCCACGACACCGCATCCACGCACTTCGCCTCGCTCGGGAGCAACCGCTACGACTTCTGGCGCGTCGCGGTGCACGAGTTCGAGCGCCGGCCGCTGCAGGGGATCGGCGCGTGGGGGTTCGGGCCCGCGTACCTGCAGCTCGGCCGCAGCTCCGAGACGCCCGCCCGCGCCCACTCGCTCGAGCTCGAGACGCTCGCCGAGGAAGGAATCGTCGGCTTCGCGCTGCTCGCGCTCGGCGTCGGCGTCCCGCTCGCGGCGGCGCTGCGGCGGCGCGCGGACACGGGGGCGCTCGCGTGCGCGGCGGCCGCGACCTGCTGGCTCGCGCAGGCGTCGGTCGACTGGACGTGGACGTTTCCGGCCGACGGCATCCCGTTCTTCCTCCTCCTCGGCGCGGCGGCCGGAAGCGCGGGCCGGCCGCTCGCGCGGCGGGAGCGACTGCCGGCGACGGCCGCCGCGGTCCTCCTCGCGCTCGTCGTCTTCCTGCCGCCGTTCGTCTCGGCGCGCCTGTCCTCGGACGCGCTGGCGCACCCGGCGCAGGCGACCGCCGACCTGCGCTGGGCGAGGCGGCTCGACCCGCTCTCAACGGCGCCGGAGGTCGCCGCGTACGAGCTCGACGGCGACCTTGCCGCGATCCGCCGCGCCGCGCGGATGGAGCCGCGGAACTTCGCCTTCCCGCTCCTGCTCGGCCAAGTCGCGCTCGCTCGGCACGACGCCGCCGCGGCGCGCCGCGAGCTCGCCCGCGCGTACGCGCTCTACCCGCGCAGCGACCTGATCCGGAGCGAGCTGCGCCTCAGCGAGCGCCGGAGCCGCTGAGCAGCGTCCCGAACGTCCGCGCGCAGATCGCCGCGTCGACGAGCAGGCTGCGGTGCCGCAGGTACCAGAGGTCGTACGAGAGCTTCTCGGCCGTCCCGTTCACGTCGTCCGTGTAGCCGCGCCGCACCTGCGCCCAGCCGGTGATCCCCGGCTTCACGAGGTGCCGGTGCGTCCAGAACGGCACCTCGCGCTGGAGCAGGGCCAGGAACTCCGGCCGCTCCGGGCGCGGGCCGACGATCGACATCTCGCCGCGCAGCACGTTCAGGAGCTGCGGCAGCTCGTCGAGGCGGCAGCGCCGGAGGAAGGCGCCCTCGCGCGTGACGCGCGCGTCGCGGGTGGTCGCCCAGACCGCGCCGTCCCGCTCGGCATCCTCGGTCATCGTGCGGAACTTGTAGATCGTGAACAGCCGGCCGCCCTCGCCGAGCCGCGCCTGCCGGAAGAGGACAGGCCCCGGCGACCGCCGCACGAGCAGCGCGACGAGCGGCCAGAGCGGAGCCGTGAGCACGAGGCCGACGACCGAGACGACGATGTCGAACGCGCGCTTCGTCGCGCGCGCGTACGGCCGCCCGTAGAGGTGGAGGACGCTCATGAACCACGACGGGCTGACCGTCTCGACGGGGACGCGCCCGAAGACGTGCTCGTAGAACTCCGGCAGCTCGACGACGCGGAAGCCGGCCGCCGCCGCGTCCAGCAGCTGGCGCAGCGCGCGCCCGCGCAGGCGCACGGGCGGGAGGACGACGAGGTCGGGCCGCGTCTCCGCCACGGCCTCGGCCAGGCTGTCGATCGTGCCGAGCACCGGCACGCCGAGGATCGACCGGTTGCGGCCGCGGCTGCCGACGATCCCGACCACGACGTAGTCCGCCCGCTTCGACGCGCGCAGGTCGAGCAGGAGTCGCTCCGCGAGCCGCGCCGTCCCGACGACGAGGACGCGTCGCAGGCCGAGCTCCGTGCTGCCGACGAGCCGGTCCCAGCCCGTCACGAGCATCACGCTCGTCGAGCCGAGGACGCCCATGTCCCCGTTCGTCAGCGGCACCGTCTCGATCCAGTGCGCGAGGGCCGATAGGACGAGCAGCCCGGCGGCGACGCCGACCGCGGCGCTCGCCGTCTGGCCGATCGCGCCGCGGGCGGGCCGCACCGACTCCGTGGCGAGCCGCTGCGCCCCCGCGAAGACCGAGGCCGCGAAGGACGGGAGGAGGACGGCCGCCAGCGGCGTCATCGCGTGCCGCGTGAGCACGACGAAGATGGGCAGCCAGACGACGCCGAACCGGCCGAGGCGGGCGACGGTGACGAGCGCTCGACGGTCGTCCGCCCACGCGAACGGCCGGGTCGAGGGCGCGGCCGTGCCGGCCTCGAGTAGGAGTCCCCCTGGAATGCTTGCTCCCTGCGCGTGCCGCACCGCGCTGTCCCCCTCCTTCCGCAGCGGCCCTTCGAGTGCCGTAACGGTTCACGTCCGGCATGGGTTACGTAACCGGTACGACCCCAGTCCGAAACGAGTAAACGGGTGGACCCG
>JAFAIV010000211.1 GCA_019236545.1 Actinomycetota bacterium
TACGTCGGCCTGAGCGTCCCGTTCGCGTTCGCGATGGGCGCGCTCCTCTCGAAGCGGACGGACGAGCGTTGGATCGTGATGACGCGCCGCTGGACGCTCGCCGCGTGGACGTTCCTCGGCGTCGGCCAGCTCCTCGGAGCCCACTGGGCGTACGTCGAGATCGGCTGGGGCGGCTACTACGCGTGGGACCCGGTCGAGAACGCGGCGCTGATGCCGTGGCTCGCGTCGACCGCGTTCCTGCACTCGGTGATGATCCAGGAGAAGCGCGGGATGCTGAAGGTCTGGAACATGATCCTCGTCGCGCTCGCGTTCTGCCTCTCGCTGTTCGGGACGTTCCTGACGCGCAGCGGCGTCGTGAACTCGATCCACTCGTTCTCGCAGAGCCCGATCGGCGGCTGGTTCCTCGCCTTCATCGTCCTGATGGTCGCGCTGTCGGTGGCGCTGATCTACGCGCGGCTGCCGCTGCTGCGCGCGCGGACGAAGCTCGAGTCGCTCGTCTCGCGGGAGGCGACGTTCCTCTACAACAACCTGCTCCTGGTCGCGCTCTGCCTGACCATCCTCTGGGGCGTCGTCTACCCGATCCTCACGCAGGCGCTCGGCGAGACGCGCTCGGTGTCGAAGCCGTACTACGACTTCTTCCTGCACACGTTCGGGCTGCCGCTGCTGCTGCTGATGGGGCTCGGCCCGCTCGTCGCGTGGCGGCGCGCGTCGCTGCGCTCACTGGGGAGGACGTTCGCGTGGCCGTTCGCGGCCGCGGTCGTGACGGGTGGCGTCCTGCTCGCGCTCGGCTTCGGCAGCTCGCTGCCGGGGCTGCTCGCGTACACGTTCTCCGCGTTCGTCGCCGGCTCGATCGTGCTCGAGTTCGTGCGCGGCCGGGCGGCGACCGGTTCGGTCGTGCGGCTCGTGCGCCGGAACCGGCGGCGCTACGGCGGCTACGTCGTCCACGCGGCGGTCGTCCTTCTCGCGATCGGGATCGCCGGCTCGAGCGCGTACCAGACCCAGCGCGAGCAGGTGCTGAAGCCGGGCCAGTCGCTCGAGGTGGCGGGGTGGACCCTCACGTACGCGTCGAGCTCGAACGTCCGCGGCCCGAACTACACCGGCTTCCGCGCCGCTGTCGACCTCTCGCGCGGCGGCTCGCACGTCACGACGCTCGACCCGGGGATCAACGAGTACGCGATCGAGGGGCCGTCGAACGAGGTCTCGATCCACCACGACTGGCGCTCGATCGGCGACGTCTTCACGAGCGCGCAGCTCCTGAAGGACGGCTCGATCGACCTGAAGGTGTTCGTGAAGCCGCTGATCAACCTCATCTGGATCGCCGGCTTCGTCTTCGTCTTCGGCTCGCTGATCGCGCTCTGGCCGGACGCCGTCGAGGAGCGCCGCCTCGCCGAGCGGTACGCCGCTGCGCCCGCGTGACCTGGGCGTACGTCCTGGCGGCCGCGATCGTGGTCGTCGCCGTCGTCTTCGTCGCGCGTCCGTTCCTCCGCGACCCGGCGCCGCGCAGCGACCGGCTCGGCGAGCTCGGCCCGGAGGAGCGCCGCCGGCTCGGCCTCGTCGAGGAGCGCGACCGCGCGCTCGACGCGCTCCGCGAGCTCGAGTTCGACCATCGCACGGGCAAGGTCTCGGACGAGGACTACCGCGCGCAGGTCGGCCCGCTGCGGCGCCAGGCCGCGCAGGCGTTGAAAGCCCTGGAAACGGGCAACGACGGGGTGGATGAGCGCGGCGCCCCAGACATTCCGCGAGTGCCCTAGGTGCGGCCTCGAGCCGCCGACCGCGGCCCGGTTCTGCCCCGGCTGCGGCGCCGCGCTCGATCCCGAGCTCGCGCCCGTGCACGAACACGCGCCCGGGCCGGTGAACGTCCAGCGCGCGCACGCGCACTGGCTCGGCATCCCGGCGCCGCTCGTTCTCCTCTGCGTCGGCTTCGCCGCACTCGGCGGGGCGATCGGCCTCTTCGCCTCCGGTCATTGGCCGTTCGGGCTCGTGTTGCTCGGCGTCGCCGCGCTCGTGCTCGCTGCCTACGGCGAGCTCTCGTTCCGCGAGAGCGCCGTCGGCCGGCGCTCGTCGCTGCTCGTCTCGGACGGTCGCGAGCGCGCGACGACGTGGAGCGAGGTCTGGCGCGCCCGCTTCGAGGAGCTCCTCCACCGCCACCGCGCGCGCACGCAGCTCGACGACATCGAGCTGGAGCGGCGCCCCGCGCTCCAGGAGCTCGGCCGGGCGGTCTACGAGGGAGACGAGGCGGCGGCGCTCGCGGCGACCGCACGGCTGCAGGACCTCGACGAGCGAAAGGCGCGCGTGGAACGGGAGCTCGAGGAGAAGTTGGCGGAACGGGACGAGAGGATTCGCCAGGCGCGCTTCCCGGTACAGGACACCGTGATGGTCGCCCCGAACGAGCCGAGCGCTCCGTACCCGCCGCCCGACGAGGGGACTCCGCCGACGCCGGCGCCCGTCCCCGAGCCGTACCCGCCGCCCGACGAGGGCACCCCGCCGACGCCCGAGGAATAGCCGGAGCGAGGGCGAAGATGGGCGAGGATGGCTCGCCGTCTGCTGCTCCTGCTCGCGCTCGCGCTCGTCCTCGTGGCAAACCCGGCTGCGAGCTTCGCCGGCAACGGCGACCTCGGCTCGAAGAAGGCGAGCATCGACGCGCAGCTCTCGACCGTCCAGGAGCAGCTCGCCGCGTCCCGCGCGAAGGCCGCCACGCTCTCTGGCCAGGTTGCGACCCTCACGAAGAGCATCCACGTCCTCGAGGCGAAGGTCGGCGACGTCTCCGGGCAGCTCGCCGCGCTCCAGAAGGACATCGCGCTCCACCGGCTGCGGCTCCAGAAGCTCGACGCGCTCTACCGCCTCCAGTCCCAGCGCCTGACGAGCCTCAGGCACCAGTACTCGCTCGCGGTCGAGCGCCTCGACCAGCGGCTCGTCTCCATCTACCAGAGCCCGAACCCGTCCACGATCGACGTCCTCCTCGCCGCGCGGAGCTTCCAGGACGTCCTCGACCAGGTGCAGTACCTCGGCGCGATCGCGAACCAGGACAAGCACATCGCGTCCGAGGTGGCGACGGCGAGGGCGCAGGTCGCGGCGGCGCGATCGCACACGGCCCAGGTGCGGCAGACGGTGCAGGTCGAGACCCAGGTCGTCGCCGGCCGCGCGCAGCAGGTGCAGATCCTCCAGGCGCAGCTGCTCACGAGCCAGCACCACCTCGCCGGCGCGCGCGCGAGCAAGGCCGGGGCGCTCGCCGCGACGAAGGTGCAGATCCAGCAGGAGGTCGGCGAGTCGCAGGCGCTCCAGTCCGCGAGCGACCAGATCGCCGCCGAGCTCCGCGCCGCCGCGCAGAAGGACCAGGGCGGCGGTACCGACACGACGGCGCCCCCGTCGTCCCCGTCCGGCGCGCCGCACTTCATCTGGCCGGTCAACGGCCCGATCACGAGCCCGTTCGGGATGCGCTGGGGGACGCTCCACCCGGGGATCGACATCGGCGTCCCCGAGGGCACGCCCGTCCACGCGGCCGCGGCCGGAAAGGTCATCTACTGCGGCTGGGAGAGCGGCTACGGCAACCTCGTCGTGATCGATCACGGCGGCGGCTACGCGACGGCGTACGGCCACAACACGCGCGTCGCCGTCTCCTGCGGGCAGAACGTCGCGCAGGGCGACGTGATCGCGTACTCCGGCTGCACCGGTTTCTGCACCGGCCCGCACGTGCACTTCGAGGTGCGCGTGAACGGGAGCCCGGTCGACCCGCTCGGCTACCTGTAGCCGTAACCCCATCCGAGAGTCGGTCGTTTATCTCTTGAAAGAGATAAGCGACGGGCATCCCCCCGGTGCACCTCACACAAGTCAGGTCGTCTCCCGACGACAGCCGGCCGTCTCCCCCGGGGCGGCCGGCCCCTTTAGTGGGGCCGCAGGTCGAGCAGCCGCAGGTCGGGCAGCTCGCGGTAGCGCTCGTCGAGGTCGAACCCGTAGCCGACGAACAGCTCGTCCGGGACGACGAAGCCGACGTAGCGCACCGGCAGGTCGTCGACGAGGCGCCGGTACGGCCTGTCGAGCAGTGTCACCGCGGCGACCGAGGCCGGCTCGCGCAGCTCGAACGTACGCGTCAGGTAGTTGAGCGTCAGCCCGGTGTCCACGACGTCCTCGACGACGAGCACGTGCCGCCCCTGGATGTCGAGGTCGAGGTCCTTGAGCACGCGGATCTGCTCGTGGCCGCCCATGTGCGCGCTGCCGTAGCCGGCGAGCTCGATGAAGTCGAGCCCGTGCAGGATCGGGATCGCGCGCGAGAGATCGGCGATGAAGACGAGCGACGCCTTCAGCGAGCCGACGAGCAGCGGCTCGAGCCCGGCGTAGTCGCGCGCGATCTCAGCGCCGAGCTCCTTGACGCGCGCGGCGATCTCGGCCGCGGTGAGATAGATCTCCCCGATCCGCCGGTCGGCGGCGAAGCGGTCAGCTCGCGAGGTCGAGGTGGAAATGCTGTGCGAGGCGCTCCAGGTCGCGCCGGTAGAAGAGCTTGATCTTGACGTCGGGATACCGCTCGCGGAGCTTCCGCAGCTTCCGGTTCTTCCGCGTGACGAGCGACTGCTTCATGACGGTGATCTCGACGTAGAGGTCCTGATCGGGGAGGTAGAAGTCCGGCGTGAACGCCTCGGTCACCCGGCCGTCGTCGTCCTGCTCGAGCACGAACGTTCTCGGCTCGTATTCCCAGGGGACGCCGTAGTAATCGAGCACCTTTGCGCACTCGAGCTCGGCGGGGCTCGCGAAACGCGGCGGTTCGGAGCCTCGATATGCCTGGAAAACAGGGACGTCCAGCCCCATCGCCAGGCACGGTACCGACCGCGTCGGACGCCGAAACAGGCGGTGGGTTAGCGTTCGGCGACATGTTCCGGATCGTGCAGCTGTCCGACCTCCATTGCGGCCAGCAGTTCTTCCTGCCGCATCTGCTGGAGCGCGCGATCGCCGAGGTCAACGAGCTGCAGCCGGACGTCGTCGTCATCTCCGGCGACCTGACGTCGCATGGGTTCAAGGACGAGTACGCGCTCGCGCGCGACTACCTCGACCGGGTCGAGTGCGAGCACATGGTCGTGATCCCGGGCAACCACGACTCGCGCAACGTCGGCTACGTCCATTTCGAGGAGCTCTTCGGCGAGCGGAACTCGGTCCTGCGGCTG
>JAFAIV010000221.1 GCA_019236545.1 Actinomycetota bacterium
TCGCGGCCGCGCGCACGCGCTCGGAGCACAAGGGCGACGTCTACGTCGTCAACGGCCAGAAGGTCTGGTCGTCGTTCGCGCACATCGCCGACTTCTGCATCCTCGTCACGCAGCAGTTCCCGGAGCAGCCGCGCTACCGAAACCTCACGTACTTGATCGTCGACATGCGCGCGCCCGGCGTCGAGGTGCGGCCGCTACGGCAGATCACCGGCGAGGCGGAGTTCAACGAGATCTTCTTCACGGACGTCGAGGTGCCGGTCGAGAATCGGCTCGGCGACGAGGGCGACGGCTGGAACGTCGCGATGACGACGCTTCTGCACGAGCGCGGCACGCTCGGCTTCGCGCTGACCGCGACCCTCGACGCGGGCGTGACGCGCCTCCTCGCGGACGCGCGCGAGCGCGTGAACGGGAACGACCAGCTGCGCGAGCGCGTCGCGACCGAGTGGATCGAGCTGCAGGCGCTCCGCTACACGAACTACCGCTCGCTCGGCACCTACCAGCGCACTGGCATCCCCGGCCCGGAGGGCTCGGGCGTGAAGCTGCGCTGGTCGGAGGCGAACCAGCGGATGACGAAGCTGGCCAAGGAGATCCGCGGCGCCGAGGGGATCCTCGACGACGGCTGGTGGCAGCACCAGCAGCTGCGCAGCCGCGGCAACACCATCGAGGCCGGCACCTCCGAGGTGCTCCGCAACATCGTCGCCGAGCGCGTCCTCGGCCTGCCCAGGAGCCGGTGATGGACTTCGCGCTGAACGAGATCCAGCAGGAGCTCAAGGACCAGGCCCGCGCGTGGCTCTCCGAGCGCTACCCGCTCGACCGCGACTGGGACGCGCCGCAGAACGACCGCTGGAACGAGCTCGCCGAGCTCGGCTGGCTCGACGTCGCCGAGGCCGACCTCGGCTTCGTCGAGGAGGCGCTGCTGCTCGAGGAGACCGGCTACGCGCTCTACCCGGGCCCGTTCCTCGCGCACGTCACCGGCCAAACCGACGTCTTCGGCCCCGGCGGCGAGCTGACCACCGTCGACCCGACCCGCCCGCTGCGGCGGCTGCCGAACGGCTCGTCCGAGACGCCGCGCGTCCGTGCCGCCATGGCCGCGGAGGCCGTCGGGATCGCGCAGCGCGCGCTCGACCTCGGCGTCGTGCACGCCTCGACGCGGCAGCAGTTCGGGAAGCCGATCGGGACCTACCAGGCCGTCTCGCACCAGCTCGCCGACACGTACACCGACGTCGAACTCTCGCGCTCGCTCGCCTACTGGGCGGCGTGGTGCGTAGCCGAGGACGACCCGCAGGCGGGCGTCGCGGCGGCGGCGGCGAAGGCGTTCGCAACCGAGGCGGCGGTGCGGGCGTGCGAGCGCTCGATCCAGGTGCACGGCGGCACCGGCTTCACCTGGGAGCACCCGCTGCACCGCTTCTACAAGCGGGCGCTGTGGCTGGAGGGATTCGGCCTGCGGCCGGCGCAGTTGCGGGCCGAGGTCGCCGACGCCATCCTTGGCGTCGCAGTCGGCGTCTGACACTCGACTCGAGAGGGAGGGCTCGTTCGTGGACGGCCTGATGATGGACTTCCCGCTGACCCTGCCGACGGTGCTCCGCCGGTCGGAGCGGTTCTTCGGCGACGGCGAGATCGTCACCCGGCTCCCCGACAAGGGCTTCCACCGCACGACCTACCGCGAGACGATGCGGCGCGCGCGGCAGCTCGCGGTCGCGCTGAAGCAAGCAGGCCTCGAGCGCGGCGACCGCGTCGCCACGCTGTGCTGGAACCACCACCAACACCACGAGGCGTACTTCGGCATCCCCTGTGGGGGCTTCGTCCTCCACACGCTCAACCTGCGCCTGCACCCGAACGACCTCGCCTACATCGCCGACCACGCCGGCGACCGCGCCGTGATCGTCGACCGTTCCCTGCTGCCGCTGCTCGAGACCTTCCGCGACCGGACGAAGATCGAGCACGTCTGGGTCGTCGAGGACTCGTACGAGGAGCTGCTCGCGACGGCGAACCCCGACGACTGGCGCGAGCCCGACCTCGACGAGAACGAAGCCGCGGCGATGTGCTACACGAGCGGCACGACCGGGATGCCGAAGGGCGTCGTCTACTCGCACCGGTCGACCGTCCTGCACGCGCTCGGCGTCGCCGCGAACGAGCCGCTCGGCCTCGGCGTCTCCCTCAACGACGCGGTCATGCCGGTCGTGCCGATGTTCCACGCGAACGCCTGGGGCTACCCGTACCTCGCGACGATGCAGGGCGCGAAGCTCGTCTACCCAGGCCCGCACCTCGACCCCGAGACACTGCTCGAGAACATGGTCGTCGAGAAGGTCGGCTGGGCCGCGGGCGTCCCGACGATCTGGATGGGCATCCTCCGCCTGCTCGACGAGAACCCGGGAAAGTGGGACCTCTCGGCGATGAAGGCGATGCTCGTCGGCGGCTCGGCGGTGCCGCGCGCGATGATCGAGGGCTACGAGAAGCGGCACGGCCTGAAGATCGTCCAGGGCTGGGGCATGACCGAGACCTCCCCGGTCGCCTCGACCGCCGCTCTCCCCTACGAGCTGGCGGTGGCCGACGAGGAGACGCGCTGGGACTTCCAGGCGATGGCCGGCATCCCGCTCCCGTTCGTCGAGATCCGCGCCCGCGTCGGCGACCAGGAGATCCCCTGGGACGGCGAGGCGATGGGCGAGCTCGAGGTGCGCGGCCCCTGGGTCGCCAAGAGCTACTTCGCCGCGCCCGACTCCGCCGACCGCTGGACCGACGACGGCTGGTTCCGCACCGGCGACATCGTCTCGATCCACCCCAAGGGCTTCATCCAGATCAAGGACCGCTCCAAGGACGTGATCAAGTCCGGCGGCGAGTGGATCTCCTCCGTCGACCTCGAGAACGCGCTCATGGCCCATCCGGCCGTGGCCGAGGCGGCCGTGATCGCCATCCCGGACGAGAAGTGGGCCGAGCGGCCGCTGGCGGCTGTCGTCCTCAAGGAGGGCGCATCGGCGAACGCGGACGACCTGCGCGAGTTCCTCGCGCCGCAGTTCGCCAAGTGGTGGCTGCCCGACCGGTTCGAGTTCGTCGACGAGATCCCGAAGACGAGCGTCGGCAAGTTCCGCAAGACCGCCCTGCGCGAGCAGTTCGCCGCCGAGCCAGCCCGCACGGCTTGAAAGCGGCGGTCCTGCCGGCCGTCGACGCGGCCTTCGAGCTGCGCGACGTCCCGGATCCGGTGCCCGCCGACGGACAGGCGCTCGTCCGCGTGCGCGCGGCCGGGATCAACTTCCTCGATGTCCTGATCCGCCGCGGCCGCTATCCGCAACCCCCGGAGCTGCCTGCGATCCTCGGCTCCGAAGTGGCAGGCGAGCTCGAGGACGGGACGCGCGTGGCCGCCCTCACCGGCGGGCAGGGGTTCGCCGAGCTCGTCGCGGTCGACCGCGCATCGGTCGTGCCGCTGCCGGACGACGCGACCTTCGCCGAGGGCGCGGGCTTCCTCCTCACGTTCCTGACGGCGTGGGTTCCGCTCACCCGCCAGGTGCGGCTCCGCGAGGGCGCGCGCGTGCTCGTGCACGCGGCCGCGGGCGGCGTGGGCACGGCGGCGATCCAGTGCGCCCGGGCGCTCGACGCCGAGGTCGTGGCCGCCGCCGGCTCCGAGGAGAAGCTCGTGCTCTGCCGCGAGCTCGGCGCGGCCGAGGCGTACACCTACGACGCGATCCCGGACGACCTCCGCGTCGACGTCGTCGTCGACCCGGTCGGCGGCGACCTGTTCGCGCAGGCGATCGGGCGGCTGCGGCCGCTCGGGACGGTGATCGCGATCGGCTTCGGCGGCGGCCTCTGGGAGGACGTGCAGCCGGCGAACCTCGTCGGCCGCAACGTCGGCGTCCAGGGCGTCTACATCGGGCGGCTGATGCGACACGCGCCCGAGGTGATCCGGGAGGCGCTCGGCGAGCTGCTCGAGCTGTGGGAGGCCGGCGCGATCCGGCCTGTCGTCGGCCGGGAGCTGCCGCTGGAGGAGATCGAGGCCGCGCTCGACCTGGTCGAGTCGCGCCGCAGCGTCGGCAAGGTCGTGCTCGTCCCGTGAGGGCGCTCGTGACCGGCGGCCGCGGCGGGATCGGGAGCGCGATCTGCGCCCTCCTCGACGACCCACTCGTCCTCGACCTGCCGGAGTTCGACGTCGCCTCGCCGGACGCGTGGGCCGCAATCGAGGGCGAGTTCGACGCGGCCTTCCTCAACGCGGGCATCGGGATCGGCCACCCCGACCCGGGCGAGCTGCCCGTCGCCGAGTGGGAGCGGATCCGCGGCGCGAACCTCGACGGCGTCGTCCACGGCACGCGCGAGTGCGCGGCGCGACTGATGCCGAACGGGGGCTCGATCGTCTGCACCGCCTCGCTCGCCGGCCTCGTCGGGATGCCGTTCGACCCGAGCTACACCGCGACGAAGCACGCCGTCGTCGGCTGGGTGCGCGCCGCCGCGCCCGGGCTCGCCGCGCGCGGGATCCGGATCAACGCGATGTGCCCCGGGTTCACGGACACGCCGATCGTCGAGGACGAGCTCCGCGGCACGCTCCCGGCGCCGCTGATGGAGCCCTCCTTCGTCGCCGAGGCGGCGCTCCGGATCGCGAACGACGAGGAGAGCGGCCGCGCGTGGGTCGTCCAGCCGAACAACGTCGTGCCGTTCCGCTTCCCCGGCGTCCCGGGGCCGCGATGACGAAGGTCCGCCCGCGCCGTCCCTGGGGCGAGCAGCCACCGGCCGCGCCGCACATCTGGCTGACGCTCGGCTACCGCGGCATCGAGCAGGGCGACGGCCGCTCCGTGATCGAGTGGGACGCGACGCCGGACTTCTGCTTCCACGGGCCGAACGGCCCGATCGTCCACGGTGGGATGGTGACGACGCTGCTCGACACGGCGATGGGCGGCGCGTGCTGGTCGCTGATGGGCGAGGGCGAGGACTTCCTCACCGCCGACCTCCGCGCTGAGTTCATGGCGTCCGCGCGGCCTGGCACCCTGCGGGCCGAAGGCATGGTCGTCCGCCGCAACCGCCGCATCGCGTTCTGCGCCGCCGAGCTCTTCCAGGACGGGGAGCTGATCGCGAGCGCGCGCTGCACCCAGATCGTCCGCCGCGCCTCGTCCTGAGCGGCCTCTCGGAGCACCAGCGGGGCCGGCTCTACATCGCCCTCGCGGCGATCGCCTGGTCGACCGCGGGGATCCTCCAGCGCGAGCTGCACGTCTCCACGGCGACGCAGCTTGCGGGACGCGCGATCTTCGCCGTCCTCGCGCTGCTCGCG
>JAFAIV010000233.1 GCA_019236545.1 Actinomycetota bacterium
GAGGGCCTCCGCGCGGTCGGTCGCTAGGCCAGTCCTCGGACCTTCCAGTACGCGATCGCGATGCTTGCCGCCGCGACGCCGACGAGTCCCGCGATACCGCCCAGCCCGAGTTGGCCGTACGCGGCACGGCCGCGACTGCTCCAACCCGCGTACGCGAGAGTCACGAGGATGCCGCCGATCAGTCCACCGACGTGGCCGCCCCAGGAGATGTTGGGAACCGCGATCGAGATGCCGAGGTTGATGACGATCCACGTCATCGCGTTCCCGGCGAGGCGGCCCGTCACCTGCCACTCGATGATCAACATCGCGCCGAGGATCCCGAAGATCGCGCCCGAGGCGCCGAGCACCGGGGTCGTCGGCGTTTGCAGCAGCGCTCCCGCCGAGCCGGCGAGACCCGAGACGAAGTAGAGGCCGATGTACCGGGCTCGGCCGAGGTACTGCTCGACGGGGGTGCCGATCGCGTAGAGCGCGAACATGTTGAACGCGATGTGGAGGATCGACGCGTGGAGGAACATCGACGTGATCAACCGCCACCACTGGCCGTCGTGGACGTACGGGCCGTAGAGGAGGAACTTGTCCACGATCGAGCCGGTGGGCGTCGTGCTGTGGCTCTGGATCGCCGTCAGGAGGTACATCCCCACGTTGATCGCGATCAGGATCCTCGTCACCGGCGCCTGGTTCGTCGCCAGGGCAACCCCCGGCGCGCGGCGAACCGGCCGAGGCTGGATGCGCGACTGGCGCCCGCCGGCGTGCTCCGGGCAGCGCAGGCCGACCGCCGCGGGAGTCATGCACTCGGTGCAGATCGGCCGTCCGCACTCCGAGCAGGACAGGCCCGTGGGCCGGTCCGGGTGGCGGTAGCAGTACTTCGTCTCGGTCGTCGACACGGGTGGCTAGCGTAGCCCTGTGCGGGTCCACGTCGCCTTCACCCCGGCGGAGCTCACTCCTGCCTCCGTCGCCGTCGTGGTCGACGTCCTCCGCGCCACCTCGACGATGACGCAGGCACTCGCCGCGGGCTACCGGCGCGTCCTCTCCTGCGCCGAGATCGAGGAGGCGCGGGCGCTCGCGGAGACCGAGGGGCCGGCCGCGCTCGGCGGCGAGCGGCGGCTCGAGGCGATCGAGGGCTTTGACCTCGGCAACTCCCCGGCCGAGGTCGCGGGCGAGCCGCTCGCGGAGACGCTGATCCTGACGACGACGAACGGCACCCGGCTCCTCGTCGCGGCGGCCGAGCGGTACGAGGAGGTCTGGATCGGGTCGCTCCTGAACCTCGACGCGGTCGCCGCGGCCGCGCGCGCGAGCGGGGAGGACGTCGCCGTGCTCTGCGCGGGCGTGCTCGGCGAGGCGGCGCTCGACGACGCGTACTGCGCCGGCCGGATCGCGCAGGCGCTCGGCGGCGAGCCCGCCGACTCCGCGAAGGTCGCGATCCGCCTCGTCGAGAGCTTCCCGGACTCGCTGGAGGGCCTCGGGGCGAGCCGGAGCGCCGCGAACCTCCGCCGCACCGGCCACGCGGAGGACCTCGAGTGGTGCGCGCGCGAGAGCGTTCTCGACGTCGCGCCGCGCTACGTCCGCCGCGTCGGGCCGGCCGCCGAAGTCACGCTCTGAGGGAATTCCGCAAAGAGCGGACTTTTTCTTTTGGCGACGGTCTTGCGTCGGAGCGGTGACCGGGATACCTTCCCTTTCGCCGAGTACGGGGCGCTGGAGGATGAAGCCCCGCCGAGCAATCGAGAGGGGCTCCGGCCCGGACAGGTTGGTTGGCGAGGTGGACGAAGGCGCAACCGGCTCGGCTTTTTCGTGGTCCCGTTCAGCCGGCCGCGAGCTCGGCGAGCGCGGTCACGGTGCGCCAGTTCCTGACCGTCCCGGCGACGCCGAGGATCCGCTCGAGGCGCGGCCCGCTCAGCTGCGCGCGGCCGATCCCCGCGGGGAAGCTGAGGTAGGCCTCGCTGCCGACGACGGCGGCGCGCTCGTCTCCCCAGTCGCCCGTGTGCAGCGCCTCGACCGCCTCCGGCGCCGGCTCCGAGGCGAGGAACGAGACGTAGCTGCGCTCCGAGTCCGCGAACGGGTGCGCCGCGAGCACGGCGGCGAGCTCGTCCGCGGTCCGCATGATCGCCGGCGTCGTCACGCCGAACTCCGCGGCGATCAGCTCCTCGAGCCGGCGCGCCAGCGACTCGCGCGGCTCGTCGGAGGCGAGGAGGACGTTGCCGCTCGCGATGTACGTCCTGACCTCGGCGAAGCCCTCGCGCGCGAGCGCCGTCCGCAGCTGCGCCATCGGCACCTTGTTCGTCGGGCCGAGGTTGACCGCCCGCAGCAGCGCGACCCACGTCGTCAATGCGGCCTCCGCTGCCCGCGGCGGAGCGCCTCGAGGCGGCGCCGGTCCTGCTTCGTCGGCCGCGCGCCGAGGTCGGCCCCGATCGGCCGCGCGAGTCGGCGCTCGACGATCTGCTCCTCCCGCGCGGCACGGGACTCCGGCGACTCCTCGTAGAGCTCCTGCGCGACGCTCGCGGGCCCGCGCCGGTCGGAGAGGCCGCGCACCTCGACCGTCCACCGGAGCCCGTCGCGGACGACCTCCACCGTGTCGCCGACGCGCACGTCCTTTGCGGGCTTCACGCGCGCGCCGCCGACCCGGACGTGGCCGCCGAGGACGGCCTCGGTCGCGTCGCCGCGCGTCTTGAAGAACCTCGCGGCCCAGAGCCACTTGTCCACGCGGACGGCGTCCACGCGGGGATTGTCGCCGCTCTACGCGGCCTTCTGGCGCCGCCAGCGGCGCGGCGGCGTCACGGCCGCGGCGGTCATCCCGAGCCGGTCCATCCACTCCTGGACGGTCAGCTCCTCCGGCTCCTCCTCGACCGCCGCGGGCGCCTCGGGCTCAGGCTCGGCCGGCGGGAGAGGCGTCCGGTAGACGTAGCGCGTGCCGTCGTCGGTGAAGCCGAACTCGTCGCGCCCGTCCTCGCCGACGCCGTGCAGGATCGGCCGCTCGTACTGCCCCGCGAGCCGCGCG
>JAFAIV010000265.1 GCA_019236545.1 Actinomycetota bacterium
GACGTCGGCCGCCGCGGGGGCGGCCGGGGCGAGGGCGGCGATCAGGGCGGCGGCGGCGCGCACAGGACCTCGAGGACGGCCTCGTGGAGGAGGCCGTTGGAGCATACGACCTGCTCCTTCGGGCGCGGCGGCCCGCCGTCGAGAGCGGTGACCCGGCCGCCGGCCTCCTCGACGAGGGGCACGAACGGCGCGTAGTCCCAGAGGTGGAGCTCGGCGTCGACCGCCGCGTCCAGCGAGCCCTCGGCGACGAGCATGCTCTGCCAGAAGTCCCCGAGGCCTCGCGCGTGCCAGGCGAGCGCCTCCAGCCGCGTCAGGTCGACGCCGTGCGCCGCCGAGACCGAGGCGTCCGCTAGCGACGCGACCCGCGAGACCTGGAGCCGCTCGCCGTCGCGCCACGCCCCCTCGCCGCGCGCCGCCCACCAGCGCTTCCCGAGCGCGGGCGCCGACGCGACGCCGACGACGAGCTCGCCGTCCCGCTCGAGGGCGATCAGCGTCGCCCAGATCGGGACGCCGCGGAGGAAGTTCCGCGTGCCGTCGATCGGGTCGACGATCCAGCGGACCGAGCCGCCGTCGTCGCCCTCCTCCTCGCCCGCGACGCCCTCGCCCGGGCGCGCCGCCGCGACGCGCTCGCGCAGCGCGCGCTCGACCGCGCGGTCGGCGTCGGTGACCGGCGTCAGGTCGGGCTTCGTCTCGACGCGCAGGTCGGCCGCGTTGAAGCGCGGGAGGCTGAGCGAGTCCGCGAGGTCGGCGAGCTCGAGCGCGAAAGCGAGGTCGGGGCTCATTCGGCGAGCGCCCCCGCCCCGAGCACGAGCGCGTCCTGTCCCTGCGGGGCCGCGAGCTGAACCGACGCGGGCAGCCTGTCCTCGGCGGCGCCGCACGGCACCGCGATCGCCGGCCAGCCGAGGCAGTCGAACGGGTAGGTGAAGCGGATCACGCCGCGCCGGATCTCGCGCTCGTCGAGCCCGTCCGGCGGCGCGACGAACGCCTGCGTCGGCGTCAGCAGCAGGTCGAACCCGTCGAGCGCCTCGGCCGCGCGCTCTCGGTACTCCGCCCGAAGCCGCTCAGCTGCGCGAACCTCGCCGTCCGTGACCTCGAAGCAGCGCTCGATCTTCGTGCGCACGCGCTCGTCGTACTCGTCGGCGTGCTCGGGGAAGAGCGCGCGGTGCACGTCGGCCACCTCCCGCGCGAACAGCGCGTTCTCCTCCGGCTCGGGGAACGGGAAGTCGACGTTATCGCGCCGCGGGAAGCGCTCCGCCACCGCCTCGACGCGCTCCCGCACGAGCGGATCCGCCTCCTGCGTCCACGCGACTGCGACCCGCACCTCCTCGGGCGACTGGAGCCGCCGCGGCTCGAAGCCGGGCGCGAGCGCGCCCAGCAGCTCCTCGCACCCCGCGACCGACGACGCCAGCGGCCCGACGTGGTCGTAGCTCGGCGCGAGCGGGAAGCAGCCGCGCTCCGGGACGAGGCCGTACGTCGGCTTGAACCCGACCACGCCGCACCAGGCCGCCGGGATCCTGATCGAGCCGCCGGAGTCGGTCCCGAGTGCGAGCTCGACGTCGCCGGCCGCGATGGCCGCCGCGCTGCCGCCGCTCGACCCGCCGGCGAGTCGGCCCGGGAAGCGCGGGTTCGGCACCGTCCCGTAGTGCGCGTTCTGGGAGGTGACGCCGTACGCGAACTCGTGCAGGTTCGTCTTCCCCGCGACCGCGTACCCCGCCGCCTCCAGCCTCAGCACCGCCTCCGCGCTCTCCGCCGGCACGTGCTCCGCGAAGATCGCCGACCCGTACGTCGTCGTCAGCCCGGCGGTGTCGAGCAGGTCCTTGACCGCGACCGGCGTCCCCGGGGCCGGCTCGTCCGGCCGGGCGAGCCAGATCGTCACTCAGTCGAAGTGGAGGTACAGGAACGCGACGCCGATCGTCGCCGCGAAGAGCAGCCAGAAGACGCCGAAGAGCAGCCAGCCCAGGCGTGTGTTCCGGCGCGCGAGCTCGGGATCCATCAGAGCACCGAGTCCAGGGCCAGCGCCGCGAAGAGCAGCGCGAGGTACAGGAGCGAATAGTGGAAGAGCAGGGCGGCCCGCCGCGGCGTGACGTCGCGGCGCAGCCGCTCCGCCAGCCAGAGGAACGCGGCGCCGAGCGCGAGCGCGCCGACGACGTAGACCGGGCCGGCGCCGCCCCACGCCCACGGCAGCAGCGTGACGCCCACGAGCGCGATCGAGTAGAGGACGATCTGCCGCGCCGTCTCCCGCTCGCCGCGGACGACCGGCAGCATCGGCACCTTCGCGTTCGCGTAGTTCTCCTTGATCAGCAGCGCGAGCGCCCAGAAGTGCGGCGGCGTCCAGACGAAGACGATCGCGAACAGGAGCCAGGCCGCGAGGCCGACGTGGCTCGTCGCGGCTGCCCACCCGACGAGCGGCGGCACCGCGCCCGCTGCGCCGCCGATGACGATGTTCTGCGACGTGGAACGCTTCAGCCAGCGCGTGTAGACGAGGACGTAGAAGAGGTTCCCGATCAGCGCGAGCACCGCGGTCAGGACGTTCACCGCGCTCGCCAGGAGGACGAACGAGAACGCCGAGAGCGCGAGGCCGAACTCGAGCGCGCGCGACGCGGGCACGCGCCCGGACGCGACCGGCCGCTGCTTCGTCCGCTCGCCCATCAGCGGGTCGATGTCGCGGTCGAGGACGTGGTTCAGCGCGGAGGCGCCGCCGCAGGCGAGCGCGAGACCGGCCATCGCCGCCACGGCAGTCCCGGTCCCGGGCCAGCCGCGGGCGCCGGCGATCATCCCGCAGAAGCCGGTGACGAGGAGGAGCGACATGATCCGCGGCTTCGTCAGCGCCACGTAGTCGCGCCACGAGCCCCACGGGACGCGCTCGCCGCGGAAGCTCTGCACCGCGACGACCGCGAGCGCCGCGAGCGCGACGCAGGCGAGCGCGACGTGCACCTGGCGCTGCCCCGGCGAGGCCGCGGCCGCAGCGAACACCGCAGCCGACGCGAGCGTCGCGGGGACGAGGCGACGGTGCGCGATCCAGGCGGACGCGACGAGCGCCGCCAGCGGCGGCGCCACGAGCGCGGCGACGAGCCGGTGCGTCGTCCCGAGGTGGGACGCGCCGGAGACGACCGCGAGCACGGTCCCCGCCGCGGCGACGAGCGCCGACAGGCGGAGCCAGGGGCCTGGAGCCGTCCCCGTCACGTCAGGTCACCGGCTCCTCGAGCCGCCGGCGCAGGTCGCGCAGCGGACGCGCGCTCGTCACGTAGGGGACGCTGTCGAAGTTGTGTGGCGGCGGCGGCGAGGTCGTGTACCACTCCAGCGTGTCCGCCAGCCACGGGTCGTTCCCCGCGCGGACGCCCTTGCGCAGGCCGTGCGTGATCCAGATGTTCGCCACGAAGACCGCGACCGAGACGGTCGTGATCGCCGAGCCGATGGTCGAGACGATGTTGTAGGCCTCGAACAGGCCGCCCTGGTGGTACGTGTAGATGCGCCGCGGCATGCCGAGCAGCCCGAGCATGTGCATCGGGAGGAACGTCGCGTTGAAGCCGACGAACATCAGCCAGAAGGAGAGCTTGCCGAGGCGTTCGTCGAGTATGCGGCCGAACATCTTGGGCCACCAGTAGTAGATCCCCGCAAACAGGGCGAAGACGATCCCGCCGAACGCGACGTAGTGGAAATGCGCGACGACGTAGTACGAGTCGTTCAGCTGCCAGTCGACGGGGAACGCCGCGAGGAAGATCCCGGAGAGCCCGCCCATCGTGAACAGGGCGAGGAAGCCGAGCGCGAACAGCATCGGCGTGTCGAAGATCAGGTTGCCGCGCCAGGTCGTCGCGAGCCAGTTGAAGATCTTGATGCCGGTCGGCACCGCGATCACCATCGACGAGATCATGAAGAACGAGTCGAGGCCCACCGGCATCCCGACCGTGAACATGTGGTGCGCCCAGACGAGCATCGAGAAGAACGCGATGCCGATCGTCGAGAACGCGATCGCCTTGTAGCCCAAGACCGGTTTGCGCGAGAAGACCGGCAGGATCTCCGAGATCATCCCGAAGGCCGGCAGCACCATGATGTAGACCTCGGGGTGCCCGAAGAACCAGAACATGTGCTGGTAGAGGACGGGGCTGCCGCCCTGGCTCGGGATGAAGAAGTGGGTGCCGGCCTGGCGGTCGAGCAGGAGCAGCGTCAGCGCCGCCGAGAGGGACGGCAGCGCGACGAGCAGCAGGATCGCGTACGTCTCCATCGCCCACACGAACAGCGGCATCCGCATCCAGGTCATGCCGCGGGCGCGCATGTTGTGGATCGTCACGAGGAAGTTGATCGCGCCCGCCAGCGA
>JAFAIV010000281.1 GCA_019236545.1 Actinomycetota bacterium
GACGCCGAGCACCGCGACGGGCTGGTGGTCGAGGATCAGGCGGCCGACGGCCTCGCGGTAGTCGCCGTAGACGTAGCGGTAGACGATCGCCGAGCCCCCGATGAGCGACCGCGCGATCGCGGGGTCGAGCGTCCGCGGCTGGAACGCGGCCGTCGTCGCGATCGGGTTCCCCTGCACGTCGTACGCGGTCAGGTTGGCGGCGGTGTCCTGGGAGAAACGGCCGAGCGCGTCGGCGAGCGGCGTCATGCAGAGCACGACACCGACCGGCAACGTCCCCTGCAGCAGGGGTGCGAGCGTGACGAGGGTCGGCCCGCTGCGGAACGTGACGAGCTCGCTGAAGCGACCCCCTCGTCGCCCGCGCGCTTGGGCGATCGACTGCGTGAGCCCCGGCATCCCCGCGCGGTTGCGGACGGGCAGAGGAGCGCCGCGCGAACGGACGGCGAGCAGGACGCGCCCGTCCGGCAGGACCATGTCGACCATCGGCACGGTCGAGTTCGCCTGCACCGGCGCGACGAGCCGGTTCACGGTGCGGACGTCGCGCTTCTGCACCGCGGCGGCGACGCCGGTCGTGAACGTGACGCCGCGGACGCAGGAGAGCTGCTCGGCCTCGAGCGCGACGAGCGCCGCGTCGGTGCCCGCGCCGGCGTCGCGCAGGCGCGCGTCGAGGTTGTCGCGGACGCCCTGCTCGGCGCGCTGCGCGGCCCAGACGACGGCGAAGATCGCGACGAGCAGGCCGAGGGCGAGATAGACCCACGGGTCCCGGTACCAGGGTGTCCGGCGCTCGCGCCGCGGTCCAGGGGACGCTGCCGTCTTGTCCGCGGCGCTCATCCGAGTCCTAGAAGTTCGAGGTCGTCGCCGGCCGGCAGTTCGCGTTCGCCTGCGTGCAGATGCCGACCTGGGTGCCGTTGCCGGACTTGGAGAGCAGCGTGGAGGCGCCCGGGATGAACGTCCACGTGGCTGTGCCCGAGCCGCCGATGGAGACGCCCCCGCCGCAACCGGCGAGGGTGAACGTCGCCGTGAAGGGCGACGCCGACGTCGATGTGTAGGTCGACGTCGAGCAATTGACGGTGCTGGGAAGGGTCGGGCCACCCGAGAGGATCAGCGTTCCGACCGAGTTCGCGACGCTCGTGGTGGTCGAGCCCGTGCAGCTGGCCGCCCCGAGCACGATGCCGTTCCCGTTCGCGTTCTTCACGACGCAGATCGAGATGGAGGTCGAGCCCGTGTTGAGCGCGGTCTGCTGGTTGAACGTGAGCTGGATCGTGTCGGTGTTGTCGACCTTGTTCGACGTCCCGTGGTTCGTGATCTGCGCCGCGGTCGCGGCGAGTCCCACCTGGGTCGCTGCGAGCGTCGTGTTCAGCTGCCATTGCGTCGTCAGCTCGCTCGTGACCTCGTAGCAGTACCAGTCTCCGTCCGGAGCGACACCACTCGCTCCCGCGCCGCGACCGTTGTCGGCGTAGGTGGCCGTCGTCCCGCTGCCGAGGTCGGCGATCTGCGCGTAACCGCTGCTGCAGCTCGAGGTCGTCGTCGCGTCGTAGCCCTGGACGAGCTCGTCCGTCGGATGGCCGGTCGGCGCCGTCCAGTTGAGCTGGACGTCGGCGCCCTTGAGCGTCGCGGAGAGCGCCGTCGGCGCCCCCATCCAGTCGGCCGCGAACTTGCTGTTCGCGTTCTGCGTCTCCCCGTTGAACAGCGCGTGCGTGCCTCCGACGACGCTGCCCGAGAGGACGATGGCAAGGCCGGCCAGCACGGCGATGCCGCGCAGGCTGCGAAGGGATACGGCCTTCCTCACCCGGTCGCCCCTGCCTGCCTGTGGTCGCGCCAGATCTCCGCGATCGTGATCAGCGCCAGCAGTGCGGCAGGAACGAGCAGAAGCAGGAGCCGAGCGATCGTCGACTGGAGGTCGGCGAGGACGTATCCGACGACGGGGATGTGCCAGACGGCCTTCCAGCCCTTGCCGACGGCGGGCACGCGCCAGTCGTCGGGGACGCCGTTGGCGTCACCCTTGGTGATGAAGTAGCGGCCAGTCGAGGCGTGCCCGATCTGGTACACGCGGTGCGTGACGCGCTCGTTCGTCGTCCCGGGCTTCGTGAAGACGATCACGTCGCCGACCTTGACGGCGGACGCGTCGATCGGCCGGTAGAAGACGACGGACCCCGTCGGGATCGTCGGCGACATCGACCCCGACTGGACGACGAGCGCCTGGTAGGGCAGGAAGCGCGGGCCGATCGTGATCGAGAGCAGGAGGACGACGACCGCGCCGACCGCGGCGAGGAAGAGCGGCGCGAGCGCGCGCTCGAGCATCTCCAGCCGGGGACGGGCCTCGGGGGCCGTCTCGACAGGTGGAATCTGCGGGGCTTCCGCCTCCGGCATGGCGATCTGTTCCATGAGCGCGCTCAAGTCCCTTCGTCGTCCTTTCGCGTTAGAAGGTCGTCAGGTGCCAGGTGAGGGCGAATGCCGCCGCCTGTCCCATGTAGTTGATAGACGCATTCGACGGGATTGCCATCCCTACGACGAAGTACCTCGACGCGCCCGCCGCCGGCCCGCTGCCGAGGTCGAGGGCGTTGGTGACCAGGCCGTGGTTGAGCTGGAAGGCGAAGAGCGTGCTGTTGTTGAACGGGCACGCGCCGTTCTGGCTCGGGCTCCAGCAGGTCGTCGGATCGAAGACGATCGAGCCGCTCGGATAGGCGAAGTTCGGCGTCAGCGAGTTGACCGGGATGCTGGTCGCGCCGGAGTTGACGGTGCCGGACGCGGTGAACGTCTGCGTGTGCGTGCCAGAGCTCACGAGGACACTACTGCCCACGGTCACCGTGCCGTTCAACGCCGTGACAGGGATCGACGTGATCGGGGCACCGGTGCTGAGTGAGCTCGACAGCGTCACGTTGATCGAGCTCTCCTGGACGTAGAACTGCCCGCCGGACGCGGCGCAGAGATTGCCACTGCCGTTGACGCCGCCCGTGTACGTGCTCGTCGTCGTCGCCGTGCAGGTCGGCATGTAGAGCGAGAGGTCGGAGCCCGCGATCGAGCCGTTGTTCTTGATCGTGATCGCGGCGAGGATCGAGCCGCCCGGCGCGACCAGGCCGC
>JAFAIV010000315.1 GCA_019236545.1 Actinomycetota bacterium
CTGGCGGAAGAGCGCGTCGACGGCCGCGTCGGAGCCGGCAAGGGCCGCGGTGTGCGAGCTCGCCGCCTTGCTCCCGGCGCGCGTCGTGCCGCTCTTCATGGCGAGGATCGGCTTCCGCCGCGCGAGCCTCCGCGCGATGCGCGCGAATGCGCGCGGGTTGCCGAAGGACTCGAGGTACATGACGACGATCTCGGTCGCGTCGTCGTCCTCCCACCACTCGAGCAGGTCATTCGACGAGACGTCGGCCTTGTTGCCGATCGACACGAAGGAGGTGACGCCGAGGCCGCCCGCGTCGGCGCGCTCGAGGAGCGCGAGGCCGAGGGCGCCGCTCTGCGAGGAGTAGCCGATGTTCCCGGCGGGGAACGCGCGCGGCGCGAAGGTCGCGTTGAGCCGCGTCGGCGTCGACGCGATCCCGAGGCAGTTCGGGCCGACGAGCCGGGCGCCGTAGGAGCGGACGAGTGCGAGCAGCTTCTCCTGGCGCTCGACGCCCTCGGCGCCGACCTCCGAGAAGCCGGCCGAGATGACGACGAGAGCGCGGACTCCGGCCGCGAGGGCCTCCTCCGCCGCCTCGAGCACCCCTGCGCCGGGGACGCAGATCACCGCGAGCTCGACCGTGTCCGGGATCTCGGCGACGCTGCGGAAGGCGCGGACGCCGGCGACGGGCTCGCCGCTGCGGTTGACGGGATACGCGGAGCCGGTGAAGTCGGCGGTCAGGACGTTGCGGAAGAGCTCGCCGCCGATGTTGCCGCGGCGAGCCGACGCGCCGATCACGGCGACGGACGCCGGGTGGAAGAACGGGCGGAGCGACGCGACGACGGCCGCGTGGTCGCGCTCGGCGACCTTCTGCCGGTACTGGCTCGTCGGGGCGATCGGGAAGCGCACCTCGACCTCGCCGCCCTCGATGTCGCGCGCCACGTCGAAGCCGACGTCGCGGAAGACCGCGAGCATGTTCCGGTTCTCGGGGAGCACCTCGGCGACGAACTGCTCGATCCCCGCAGCGGCCGCGTGGCCGGCGAGCTGCTCGAGGAGGCGCGTGCCGATGCCGCGGCGCTGGAAGCCGTCGGCGACGCTGAAGGCGACCTCGGCCGCGCGGCGGTCGCGCAGGCGCACCCAGTTCCCGAGCGCGACGATTCGTCCCTCGATGCAGCCGATCAGAGCGCCGCGCTCGTCCCAGTCCGGGTCGACGACCGGCTCCGCGAGCTTCGGCCCGAGCGCCGGGAAGCCGTGGAAGCGCAGGTAGCGGCTCTCGTCCGAGAGGTTCGTGAAGAACTCGAGGATCCCGTCGGCGTCGTCGGCGACGGGGGCGCGCAGGCGCAGCGTCGAGCCGTCCCGGAGGATGACGTCGGTCGGCTCTGTCGCGGTCGCGCTCATCTCGTCATCGTCGGCCACCTCGGCGTGGGGTGCCTCGGGGCTTTTCCGCATGATGTCGGGAGTGGATACGGGCTTGCGGAGGAGCGACCTCGACGACGACCCGCTCGTCCAGTTCGGGCGCTGGTTCGCGGAGGCGGCGGCGGACGTGGCTGTGCCGGAGGCGGTGGCGCTCGCGACCGCGACGGCGGACGGCGCGCCGTCGGTGCGGATGGTGCTGCTGAAGGGCTTCGACGAGCGCGGGCTCGTCTTCTTCTCGCACTACGACTCGCGCAAGGGCCGGGAGCTCGCCGCGAACCCGCAGGCGGCGCTCCTCTTCCACTGGGCGCCGCTCGGGCGGCAGGTGCGCGTGGAGGGGACGGTCGAGCAGGTCGCGTCGGAGGAGTCGGATGCGTACTTCGCGACACGCCCGCGCGGCGCGCAGGTGGGCGCACGCGCGTCGCGGCAGAGCCGGCCGCTCACGGGGCGCGAGGAGCTGGAGCTGCAGGTGCTGGCGCTGGACGCCGAGTACGACGGCCGCGAGGTGCCGCGCCCGGAGACGTGGGGCGGCTTCCGCCTCGGCCCGCGCGCCTGGGAGTTCTGGCAGCACCGCGACAGCCGGCTCCACGACCGCTTCCGCTACGAGCTCGGAGCGGAAGGCTGGGTCAGCGGGCGTCTGTGGCCCTAGCGAGGCTGCGGCGCAACGCGACGAGCCGCTCGTCCCACGCGGCGCCGACCGAGACGATCCAGTCGACCGCGTCCTCGAGCGGCGCCGGCGTCACCGAGTAGCGCGTCTCGCGGCCGGCGCGGGTCGCCTGGAGGAGGCCGGCGTCGGCGAGGGCGCCGAGCTGCTTCGCGACCGCCTGCCGCGTCACCGGCAGCTCCGCCGCCAGCTCGGTCGCGGTCGCGCTCCCGCGCTCGGCGACGGCCTCGACGAGCGAGCGCCGTCCGGGGTCGCCGAGCGCAGCGAAGACGCGGTCTACGCGCGAGCCGGCGTCCACGCGAGCGCGCGCAGGCCCAGAGCCGGGGCGAAGTCCGGCGACGTCTCGCGGACGCGGACGAGCGTGCCGCCCTCGGCCTCCTCGAGCTCGAGCACGACCTCGCCGCCGTCCTCCCAGTCGAGCACCAGGCGCTCCGACTCCTCGACCTCGCGGACGACCGCACGGCGCTCCTCGCCGTCGCCCCAGCGGAACACGCCCTCTCCGCCGGGCCGGGCGTCGAGCTCGGCCTCCGTCGCGAACCACTCCTCGAGCCGCTCCGGCTCGGTCAGCGCCTCCCACACCTCGTCGGGCGGCTCCGGGACGACGATCTCGCGCTCCACCTGCATGACGGCTCCTCCTTGACGCGCAACCATATGGTTGCATATAACGTGCAACCAATGAGTAGCGTATCCAACCAGCTCGTGCCGATGGTCGTCGAGTCCGACGGCCGCTTCGAGCGGTCGTTCGACATCTTCTCGCGGCTGCTGCGCGAGCGGATCGTCTTCCTCGGCACCGAGGTCGAGGCGTCCAGCGCGAACCTGATCGTCGCGCAGCTCCTCTTCCTCGAGGCCGAGGACCCGGACACCGACATCCGGCTCTACCTCAACTCGCCCGGCGGCGACGCGTACGCCGGGATGGCGATCTACGACGCGATGCAGTACGTGAAGCCGGACGTGCAGACGTACGCGATCGGCATGGCCATGTCGGCCGCGGCGATGCTGCTCGCGGGTGGCGCGGCCGGGAAGCGGTTCGTGCTGCCGAACGCGAAGGTGATGATCCATCAGGGCTCCGGCGGCTTTCGCGGCACGCCCGCCGACATCCAGATCGCCGCCCGCGAGATCCTCTCGCTGACGCGGCGCTACGCCGAGGTGATCGCCGAGCACTCGGGCCGGGACGTCGAGGAGGTCATGCGCGACATCGACCGCGACCGCTTCCTCTCGCCGGAGGAGGCCGTGGAGTACGGCATCGCGGACAGCGTCCTCGCCGGGGGCCGCTAACGTCGGAGCGTGTTCGTCGACGAGCTCGGCTTCGCCTTCGGCTGGATCTCGCCCGAGCCCGCGTTCATGCGCCGTTGCTCGCACGCGGTCGCCGCCGGCGGCCGCGTGTGGGTGATCGACCCGGTCTGGGACGAGGCGGCGCTCGAGCGGGTCACGCAGCTCGGCGAGCCCGCCGGCGTCGTCCAGCTCCTCGACCGGCACGACCGCGACTGCGCGCGCGTCGCGGAGCGGCTCGGCGTCCCGCACCACGTCGTCCCGGAGACCCCGCCCGCCGGTGCGGCGTTCGAGATCGTCCCGGTCCTGCGGCGGAAGCGCTGGCACGAGGTCGCGCTCTGGTTCCCGGAGCCCCGGACGCTCGTCACGGCCGACGCGGTCGGGACCGCCACCTACATGCGTGCGCCGCGGGAGCGGCTGGCTGTCAACCCGCTGCTCCGGCTGACTCCGCCGCGCACCCTGCTCGCCGTCGAGCCGCAGCACATCCTCGTCGGGCACGGCGAGGGTGTCTCGGAGGACGCGCCCGCGGCGCTGCGGGACGCCGTCACGCGCGCCCGCGCCAACGCGCTGCACTGGCTGTGGGCCGGCTTCCGCGCGCACGGCCCATTCGGAACGCACCGCCGCTAGCGGCGCCTCGCCGCCTCCACGAACGCGCCCGCCGACGCGGACGTCCGCCTGAGCGCCTCGATCGCCGCGGCGGAGTCGAGCGGCAGCGCGAGCTCCTGCAGCGTCTCGGCGGCCTGGAGCGTGGTGTCGCGGCAGACCTCCGCCGCCGCGAGCACCAGCTGTCGCGGTCGGTCGAGCGCCTCGACGAGGACGCGCGACACCGCCGCGGCCGCCACGACCGCGCTCAGGAGCCGCCGCTGCGCGTCCGGGTCGAGGCGCTCCTGCGCCTCCGCGAGGAGCTCCTCGCACGCCGTCGCGCACGCACGCGCGTCGAGCAGGCACTGGGCCAGCTCGTCGGCCAGTGGGGTGAACCACTCGTCGTCCATCTGCCGCCCAGATCGCGCATACCCAAGGGCGGGCCGGTCCGAACGGACGCGATAGCGTTGCCGCGATGAGCGTCGCGACCGACCTGCTCCAGCTGATCCCGGACGAGCGCCGCGTCGGGGACGGCGAGTCGCTCCTCGACCAGCACTCCGCCGACCTCACCTATCACGCGCCGAGGCGTCCGGACGCCGTCGTGTTCCCGGAGACGACCGAGGAGGTCGCCGCCGTCCTCCGTTACGCGAACGAGGCCGGCGTCCCCGTCGTGCCGTTCGGCGCGGGGACGAGCCTCGAGGGCCATGTGATCCCGGTCGCGGGCGGCATCAGCCTCGACCTCACGCGGATGAACCGGATCCTCGAGGTGAGCGTCCCCGACCTCGCGGCGACCGTGCAGGCAGGCGTGACGCGCGGCCAGCTCAAGGACGCCGCCGGCCCGCACGGCCTCGACTTCCCCGTCGATCCAGGCGCGGACGCAACGCTCGGCGGCATGGCCGCGACCAACGCGAGCGGGACGACGACCGTCCGCTACGGCGGCATGCGCGCGCACGTGCTCGCGCTCGAGGTCGTGCTCGCGGACGGGCGCGTGATCCGCACCGGCAGCCGCGCCGTGAAGACCTCGGCGGGCTACAACCTCACCCACCTCTTCGTCGGCAGCGAGGGGACGCTCGGCGTCATCACCGAGCTGACGCTCCGCCTGCACCCGATCCCGGAGTCGATCGTCGTCGCGCGCGCCGCCTTCCCGTCGATCGAGGCCGCCTGCCGCGCGGCCGCGGCGCTCGTCGGCGCCGGTGTGCCGGTGACGCGCTGCGAGCTCCTCGACTCGCGCACGATCGCGGCGCTCAACGCGTTCAAGGGAACGGAGTTCCCGGAGGCGCCGTACCTCTTCGTCGAGCTCGGCGGCAGCGCGTCAGGCGTCCCCGGCGACCTCGCCACGACGCTGGAGCTGCTCGAGGAGGAGGGCGCGACGGCGATCGAGGCGGAGAGCGACCCGACCGAGCGGGCCCGGATCTGGGAGGCGCGCCACCAGTCGCTCTTCGCGGCATTGGCGCTCTCGCCCGGCTCGAAGCACATGTCCACTGACGTCGCGGTGCCTGTCTCGCAGCTCGCCGCCTCCATGGAGCACGCGCGCTCGCTGCTCGGCGAGCTCGGCCTGAACGGCGGCATCGTCGGTCACGCCGGCGACGGGAACTACCACGTCGCGTTCCTCTTCGACCCGGACGACGCCGACTCGCTCGCGCGCGCGAAGGCGCTGAACGCCGCGCTCGTCGAGGACGCGCTCGCGCGCGGCGGCACCTCGACCGGCGAGCACGGCGTCGGCATCGGGAAGATCGAGTACCTGCAGCGCGAGCACGGCGACCTCATCCCACTGATGCGCGGGATCAAGGGCGTCCTCGACCCGAACGGGATCCTGAACCCCGGGAAGGTCCTCCCGCCGCTCTAGCCGGCGAGCCCGGGCTCGCCGAGGACGCGCGCGGCGGCGTCGAGGCCGCGGCGCATCGTCCACGCGTGGTTCGCCCGGAAGAGCGGTCGCAGCACGGGGGAGAGCTGGCGCACGCCGGCCTTGCGCACGTCGGGGCGCCAGTCGAGCGCGACGTGCGTGCCGCCCTCCTGCTCGCGGAGGAGCCAGGTGCCCGTGCCCTCGAAGTCGCCGGTGAGGCGCGAGTGGAGCCGGTACGGCCGGTCGACCTCGAGCGTCGTCAGCGTGAAGCGCAGCGTGTAGGGGAGGAAGCCGCGCGCGCGGACCGTGATCGCCTTGCCGGGCGCGGGCTCGCCGCCGTCGCCGTCCGCCTCGAGGAAGACGTCTCCCCACCAGCGCGGGTACTCGAGCGGCCGGCCGAGCAGGTCGTAGACGCGCTCGATGTCGGCCGCGAGGTCCCACTCGTCGAGGAAGCGGTACTGCGCCACGTCAGGCCACCGCCCGCTCGCCGAGCTGCTCGTCCAGCAGGCCGTACCCACGCGCGATCAGCGCGAGCTTGTCCTCCGGCGCCCACGGCTGCGGCCGGCGCAGGCCGGTCTCCAGGCTGATGTCGCCGGCGCTGCCGCTGACCGCGATCCTCGGCACGAGCCGGTTCGAGCGGAACGGGAAGTCGGCGGCGTCGAAGCGGTGGCCGACCGCGCGGGCGAGCCGCTCGCCGCGGCGGCCGCCCTCCCGCCGGACGAGCTCCTCGACGTCCTCCCGCAGCGCGGCGAGCTCGGCGAGGGCCGCGTCCTTCTCGGCCGCGTCGCGCTCCTCGAGGACGGTGTTCTGCTGCACGGCGACGCGCATCAGCCTGATGATCATGTCGCCCCAGTGCGCGGGCTCGCCGCGCTCCGCGCGCACCTCCGCGGAGGCGAGCTCCTCGTCGAGGGCGCGCACCGGCGGGATCGGCGGGAACCGGCGCAGCCGCCGCCGCAGCGTCTCGATCCAGGCGCTGCCGATGCGCGGGTAGCTCGGGACGTAGCGGAAGCTCACGATCAGCTCGACGCCCGGCTGGTCGTACGCCCGCCCGAGCGGGAAGTTCCGCACCCACGCGCCGTCCGTCGCGATCCGGTCGCCCACGCGCCGCGGCAGGACGAGCGCGCTCACGGCGGCGGACGCGAGCACCGCCTCCGCGAACAGATCCGGCGGGGACGTGCGCGACGAGTAGACGAGCTCGAACGCGTGCGGTCCGCTGTCGTGGTCGATCTCCGTCACGTCGGTCGCGCTGACGACGACCTCGATCGGCGACCGCGCCAGCTCGTTCGAGAGCTCGGCGATGTTCCCGAGCCGCTCGCCGATGGTCTCCGGGAGACGGTAGTCGTGCGAGCCGAGCAGCGGCAGTCGCCAGAGCGAGTGCGGCCGGAACGTCTCCTCGGGCTGCAGCCGCAGCATGAAGTCCTCGAGCTCGTCGAGCCGGTCGAGCGCGGCCATCGTCCCGCTGAGCGCGCCGGACGACGTGCCGTAGATCCAGCCGACGCGCGACCAGAGGTCGCTCTCGCGCAGGCGCTTCAGGAAGCCGAGCTCCATCAGCACCCCGTTCACCGCGCCGCCCGAGAGGACGACGGCGACGTCGCGTTCCATGCTGCTCAGGTTACGACGCGGGACCCTCCCAGGCCACGGAATCGTCCAGGATCTCGTCGATCCGGCGCAGGACCTCGTCGCTCAGCTCGACGCCGGAGGCGCCCGCGTTGTCCTCGACCTGCTCCGGGCGGGACGCGCCGATGATCGCCGACGCGACGTTCGGCTCCCGCAGCACCCAGGCGAGCGCGAGCTGCGCCGGCGTGATCCCGAGCTCGGCCGCGACTCCCGCGAGCTCCTGCACGCGCTCGAGCAGCCGCTGGTCGCGCGCCGCCTGCATGAAGTGGCCCATCGACTCCGAGGTCGCGCGCGAGCCCTCCGGAAGCGGCTCGCCCGGCTTGTACTTGCCGGTGAGGATCCCCTGCCCGAGCGGCGACCAGACGATCTGCGAGATGCCGTGGTCGCGCGAGTACGGGATCACGTCGCGCTCCGGGCCTCGCCAGATCATCGAGTACTGCGGCTGGCTCGACACGAACCGCTCGACGCCGGCCATCTCCTGCGCCTCGCGGATCTTCTCCGCGGGCCACTCGCTGAAGCCGATGTAGCGCGCCTTGCCCTGGCGAACGACCTCGGTGAGTGCCTCCATCGTCTCCTCGAGCGGGGTGTCCCAGTCGTAGCGGTGGCACTGGTAGAGGTCGACGAAGTCGGTCCGCAGCCGCCGTAGCGACGCGTCGATCTGGGTGAAGACCTGGTCGCGGGAGAGGCCGCTGCCGCCGTCCGGCATCGGCCAGAAGAGCTTCGTCGCAAGGACGTAGGAGTCGCGCGGCCTGTCGGCGAGCACCTCGCCGAGGAACTCCTCGGCGCGCCCTCGCGAGTAGACGTTCGCGGTGTCGATGAAGTTGATCCCGACCTCGAACGCCTTCGCCACGCATGCCTCCGCGCGCTCGCGCTCGACGCCGCCGCCGTAGGTGAGCCATGAGCCGAGCGAGATCTCCGACACCTGGAGATCGCTCGAACCGAGTTGTCTGAGTCGCATGGGGACGACCGTATCCACTACGGTCCCGGATATGCCGCACCTCGACGCGATCGGGATCGTCTCCTCCGACCTGGAACGGACGCGCGCCTTCTACCGGCTGCTCGGCATCGAGCTCGCCGAGGGCGACGCGCACGTCGAGGCGACGATGCCGAACGGGCTCCGCGTGATGGTCGATACCGAGGACGTGATGCGCAGCTTCCGCCCGGACTGGACGCGCGAGACCGGGAACCAGGTCGCGATCGCCTTCGCGTGTGCGACTCCGGCCGAGGTGGACGAGACGTACGCGCGGGTCGTCGCGGCCGGGTTCGAGGGGGACAAGGAGCCGTGGGACGCCTTCTGGGGCTTCCGCTACGCGCAGCTCCGCGACCCGGACGGCGTCGGCGTCGATCTCTTCGCCGCGCTCTGATCGAGGAGACGCTCGAGCTCGGAGGGCGGGCGGTGACGATTCTCCGGCCGCCGAGCGCGGAGGAGCTGATCGACGAGGCGGCGTTCGACGAGGACGAGTTCCTCCCGTACTGGGCCGAGCTGTGGCCGAGCGGCGTCGCGCTCGCGCGCGCGGTCGCGGCGCGGGACGTTCGCGGGCTGCGCGTGCTCGAGCTCGGGTGCGGGCTCGGGCTGCCGTCGCTCGCGGCTGCGCTCGGCGGGGCGGACGTCCTCGCGACCGACTGGGCGGAGGACGCGGTGGAGCTGTTGCGCGCGAACGCGGAGCGGAACGGCGCGCCGCTGCGGGCGGAGGTCGCGCGCTGGGACGACCCGGAGCCGGTCGTCCGCGAGGCGCCGTGGGACGTCGTTCTGGGCGCCGACCTGCTCTACGAGGCGCGCAACGCCGACCAGCTCGTCGCTCTCCTGCCGCGGCTCGGCGGCGAGCTCCTCCTCGCGGAGCCGGGCCGGCCGTACGCGAAGGCGTTCCTCGCGCGGATCGGCGCCGAGCCCGCAGGCGAGCGGCTCTGGCGAGCGGCGCTAGCCTGACGCGATGCTCGCGCTGGCCCTCGCGGTCGCGGTGCTCGTCAAGCCGCACATCGTCTGGAAGCCGATCCCGTTCGGCGCCGCGCGGAAGGCCGAGATGGCGCGGTATGCCGAGAAGCACTACGGGATCGACTCCTGGGTCCTCCACCCGCGCGTGATCGTCGAGCACTACACGGCGAACGAGAGCTTCGCCGCGACCTGGAACGCGTTCGCCGCGGACACGCCCGACCCGGAGCTCGGCGAGCTGCCCGGCACGTGCGCGCACTTCGTGATCGACAAGGACGGGACGATCTACCAGCTCGTCCCGCTGAACGTCATGTGCCGGCACACCGTCGGCCTCAACTACGCGGCGATCGGGATCGAGCACGTCGGGACGTCGGACGCGGAGATCCTCCACGACCCCGCGCAGCTTCGGTCCTCGCTCGAGCTGACCGCGTGGCTGATGACGACGTACCGGATCCCGCTCGCGGACGTGATCGGCCACAACGAGAGCCTGACGAGCCCGTTCCACAAGGAGCTCTACGCGCCGTGGGCGCACCAGACGCACGGCGACTGGCGCAAGGCCGACATGGACGTCTACCGTGAGAAGCTGGCCGCGCTGCTCAGGCAGCGCCGCTGACGCGCTCTTCCGCCGCCGCGAGCGGCAGGTGCACCGTGAACGTCGTGCCGACGCCCTCGGTGCTGTGCACGCCGATCCGGCCGCCGTGCGCCTCGACGAGCGACTTCGTGATCGAGAGGCCGAGGCCGACGCCGCCGATCGCCTCCCGCTGCGCCGACGACGTGCGGAAGAAGCGGCCGAAGAGCTCCGACTGCTCCCCCGCCGGGATGCCCATGCCCGAGTCGGCGACCTCGATCAGCGCCGTCGACTCGCTCTCCGACACGCGCACGTGGACGCCGCCGCCCTCCGGCGTGAACTTGAGCGCGTTCGAGAGCAGGTTGTCGACGACCTGGGCGAGCCGGCCCGCGTCGCCGAGGATCGCAGGCGTCGCCTGGACGGTGCACGCGAGCGCGATCTCCCGCGCCGCCGCGTTCGGCGCGCTCGCCTCGACGCAGTCCACGACGAGCTTCGCCAGGTCGATCTCCTCGAAGTGGAGGTTGAGGCTGTTCGCCTCCGCCTGCGCCGCCAGCAGGAGGTCCTCGACGAGCCGCTGCAGGCGGTCGGCGTTGCGGTCGATCACCTGCAGGAACGCGCTCCGCTCCGCGGGACTGAGCGCGCGGTCGTCCTCGAGCAGCTCGACGTAGCCGCGGATCGAGGTCAGCGGCGTCCGCAGCTCGTGCGAGACGAGCGCGATGAACTCGTCCTTCATCCGGTCGAGCTCGCGCAGGCGCTCGTTCTGCATCTGCGCCCGCCGCAGCAGCCGCTCGCGCTCCTGCTCCCAGAACTTCGCCGAGGTGACGTCGAGCGCGAAGCCCTGGCTGTACCAGGGCCGGCCCTGGTCGTCGCGGACGACCGTCTGGATGTCGTGCAGCCAGACGACCCGGCCGTCCTTGGCGACGAAGCGGAACTCGCGCACGAGCGGCTCGCCGGTGCGGAGCGCCTCCTCCTGCGACGCGACCACGGTCTCGCGGTCGTCCGGGTGGACGTGCTCCAGGAAGAAGCTCGGCGTCGCCTGCCACTCGCGCGGCGTGTAGCCGAGCATGCTCTCGACCTGCGGGCTCATGTAGATCGGCGCGCCGTCGCCGCGGTCCGGGGAGTCGATGTACGTGATCAGCGGCAGCTGCTCCACGAGGGCGCGGTAGCGCCGCTCGGCCGCCTTGCGCTGCGTGATGTCGACGAGGAAGCCCTGCCAGCAGTCGCCGTCCGGGACGGCGGTGTCCTCGACCCAGATCGTCGCGCCGTCCTTGTCGATGAGCCGGTACTCGGTGTGGTACGGCCGCCGGTTGGCCTTCGCCACCGCGATCTGGCCGAGCACGTGCTCGCAGTCCTCCGGGTGCAGCGCCTTCTCGAAGAGGTCCGGGTCGGCCTTCCACTCCTCCGGCGTCCACCCGAGCAGCTCGACGAGGGCCGGGCTGACGTAGTGGTAGCGCCCGGCGCGTTCCGTCGCGGAGACGTACATCGCGACCGGGCTGTGCTCGACCAGCGCCTGGAAGCTCGGCCGGTCACGGTTGCGGCGGCGCAGCTTCACGCGGCCTCCGGCGTCATCGGCACGACCGACCAGATCGCCTTCCGGAGCGCCTGCGCGCGGAACGGCTTCGTGAGGAACCCGGACGCGCCCGCCTCGGCGGCCCGCGCGGCGCTGTGCTCGTCGACGTGGGCGGTGAGCAGGATGACGGGGACGTCGCCGAGGGCCTGCAGGCGCCGCGTCACCTCGATCCCGTCGGGCGGCGGCATGCTCACGTCGAGCACCGCCACCACCGGCCAGCGACGCTCCGCGAGGGCGAGCGCCTGGTGGCCGTCCGCGGCGGCGGCGACCTCGTAGCCCCAGCGCTCGAGCAGCGTCGCGACGAGGAGCCGGATGTCCGGCTCGTCCTCGGCCACGAGGGCCAGCGGTCTTGTCGACCATGCCGCCATTTCCGTGGAGATATCGGCAGAAACGGCCGCGAGCCGTAGTGAAAACGCAGCCGCGCGAGCCGATCACCCGAACAGGCAGGCTCATCGTCATACGAACCGAGGAGCCTCGTTGTCGTCGCTCTCCCCGATCGGATACCAGACGCCGTCCGAGACGACCGGCGTCACGCCCACCACGATGGCGAGCCCGCCGCCGGCGCCGTACCTCCAGGGCACCCTCGACGGCGTCGCCTCGCTGCTCTCGATGTCGACCGACAGCCTGCGCAGCGCGCTGAAGTCGGGCCAGTCGATCTCCGACCTCGCCCAGCAGAAGGGCGTCTCCCGCGACTCGATCGTCCAGTACATCGAGCAGCAGGTGCAGCAGCAGCGCGCAGCCGACGGCCAGTCGCCCGTCCCGCAGGACGCGCTCGACCAGGTCGTGAACCGCGCGGTCGACCGGCACCGCGGCGCGCATCGGCACCACCACGCGGCGCCGCCGCCCGACCCCACGCAGCTGCTCGACTCCGGCTCGCCGAGAGGCATCGACCAGCTGGCATGACCGAGCGTGCGTGGGAGTGGCGGGCGACCGGCACGATCTGGCGCCTCCACCACGACGGGATGGTCGACGCCTCGCTCGCGGAGGCGGCGGCGCGCCTCGTCGCGGAGGACGAGCGCCGCTGGTCGCGGTTCCTCCCGTCGAGCGAGGTGTGCGCGGTGACCGCCGGCGCGGGGACGTGGGTTCCCGTCTCGCTGGAGACGCTCGAGCTGCTCGGGGCGGCCCTCGCCTGGCGGGAGCTGACCGGCGGCGTCTTCGAGCCGCTCGTCGGCGGCCCTCTCGCTGCCTGGGGCTACGGCCGCAGCCTTCGCGAGGCGCGGCTCGGCGTGGACGAGAGCCCGGACGCCAGGGCCATCGCGGGGTCGCTCGAGCTCGACGTCCAGCGGTGCTCCGCGCGGATCCCGGCCGGGACCTTGCTCGACGTTCACGGCATCGCCAAGGGCTGGATGGCCGATCGGGTCGCGCGCCTCGTCGCGCCCGCGGGCGGACGCGTGCTCGTCGACGCGGGAGGCGACCTCGTCGCAGCGTCTGGCGATCATGTCGTCGCGGTCGCCGACGACCCGGGGACGTGGATCGCCATGGCGGAGGGCCTCGCCGTCGCTACCTCAGCCGCGGGCGGCCGCGGCTGGCGGAACGGCGACGGCCGCGTCGCGCACCATCTGATCGACCCCGAGACCGGTGCTCCCGCGGCGGAGAGCTCGGCGACCGTCGTGGCGGCGAGCGCCGAGGAGGCCGACGTGCTCGCGAAGGTGCTGGCGCTTCGTCCCGAGCGGCTCGGCGCTCTCGATCGTCCCGCCGTGGTTCGCGACGCGTCAGGCGTCCGCGCGAACGACGCCTGGGCTCAGGCGGCGGTCTCTGAGGCCGAGCGGCCGCGCCCGGCCCGCTTGGCCTGATACAGCGCCCGGTCGGCGGCCGCGAGCAGCGTGGCCGGCTCGACCTCGGCGGTCACCGCCACGATCCCGACGCTCGCGCTCAGCCGCCGGTAGACGCCGCCGGCGTTGACGCTGCAGGCCTTGACCGCCTCGATCAGGTCGTCCGCGAGCCGCGCGCCGTCGTGCGTCTGCGCGAGCACCGCGAACTCGTCGCCACCGAGACGCGCGACGACGTCGTTCGAGCGGAGCCGCCGCCGCAGCGCGGCCGCGACCGCGAGCAGCGCGTCGTCACCGGCCTGGTGGCCGAGCGTGTCGTTGACCTGCTTGAAGTGGTCGAGGTCGAGCAGCAGGAGGCTGAACGGCTCGCGCGCGAGGCGCTTCTGGCAGTGGACGAGCTCGCCCTGGAAGGCGGCGCGGTTGAGGAGGCCGGTCAGCGGGTCGCGCTCGGCCCGCGCGCGGAGCTCCTCCTCGGCCAGCTTGCGCTCGCGGATGTCCTCGACGTGCGCGACGTAGTGCACCGGCGTCCCCGCGGCGTCGCGGATGAGCGCGACGGACAGCGCCGCCCAGAGGATCGAGCCGTCCTTGCGGACGTAGCGCTTCTCGATCCGGTACGACGGGATCTCGCCCCGCGTGAGCTGCTCGAGCAGGTTGAGGTCGAGCTCGAGGTCCTCCGGGTACGTGATGTTCTCGATCGTGATCGACGTCCACTCGCGCTCCGGGTAGCCGAGGAGCTTCCCGAGCGCGGCGTTCGCGCGGATGACGTGGCCGTCGAGGTCGACGAGCGCCATCCCGATCGGCGCCCCCTCGAACGCGACGCGGAACAGCTCGCGCTCGCGCGTCAGCTGCTCCGCGGCGAGCCGGTGGGCCGTGACGTCGACGCAGGCGCCGACCCAGCCCTGGAGCCGGCCGCGCGAATCGTGGAACGCGGATGCGAAGCCCTCGATCCAGACCTCGGAGTCGTCGGGCCTGCGGAAGCGGTACGTGACGACGGAGTCGCGCTGCTCGGCCGCGGCGGCGCCCCACTCGATCTCGACGCGCTCCTTGTCGTCGGGGTGCAGGGCGACGGCCCACCCGTCGCCGAGCGCCTCGTCGAACGAGAGGCCGGTCAGCTCGCACCAGCGGTCGTTGACGAACACGCACGAGCCGCTCGAGTCGGAGACGAACACGCCGACCGGCGTGTGCGACGTGAGCGCGCGCAGCATGTCGGACACGGAGCCGCCGACGGGCTCCGCCTCCATGACGGCTGCGAGGACGTGCGCGATCCGTGTCTCCACGGATGTATTCATCGGCACGAAACGGCTTTCTCTGCAGTGAACCCGCCGAATTCGTAACGGTCCGGTGACGGGACTTGTCGCGAGGCCGCCGGGTGCGATGAGATGAGGCGATGAGCGAAACCACCTGGTCATTCCCCGACGGCGCCGTCGAGCGCGACGAGTCGCTGAAGGGCTACCGCGTCGAGGCCTCGGACGGCGACGCCGGCCACGTCTCCTGGTGCGACTACGCGCCGGGCGAGAGCTACCTCGTCGTGACGCGCCACCCGCACCTCGGGAACAAGCACCACGTCGTCGCCGCAGGAGCAGTCGCGTCGGTCGACCACGAGCACCGCGTGGTCCATCTCGACCTCACGCTCGACGAGCTCCACGCGAAGCCGCCGGTCGAGGAGCCGTCGCGGCCGCTCGACTGGGACTTCATCAACCAGTTCGAGCGCGGCGCCCTCGGCGGCGCCGGCGTCTGGCCGCACCCCGAGGGCTAGGTCGCGTCGACGACGGGGAAGCCCGCCGGCGCCGTCTCGGCGCCTGGCTCTGCGTCGGCCGAGGGCACGAGCCCGTGCGGAATGTGGACGCGGAACGTCGTCCCGCGGTCTGGGACGCTCTCGATCGAGATCGTGCCGCGGTGCGCGTCGACGATCGCCTTCGTGATCGTCAGTCCCAGGCCGGTCCCGGGGACGGCGTCGCGCGTCGCGTCGGCGCCCCGGAAGAAGGGGACGAAAAGCTGCTCCCGCTCCGTCGCTGAGATGCCGTGACCGCTGTCCCGCACCTCGAACGTGACGCCGTCCTCCTCGCGGAGCGCGCGGACGCTCACCTTTCCGCCGGCCGGCGTGAACTTGATCGCGTTCGAGACGAGGTTGTCGAGCATCTGCCCGAGCCGGCGCGGGTCGCCCACGACGGGCACCGCGTCGTCGCCGGCCGCGACGAGCCGGAGTGACCGGGTGTCCGCGGCGGGCTGCGCCGCGGTCACGGCCTCGCGGACGAGCGCGGCGGCGTCGACCGTCTGCGTCTCGAGGTCGAGCAGCGAGCGGCCGGCCTCCGTCAGCGTCAGGAGCTCGTCGACGAGCGAGGCGAGCCGGTCGGCGCTGCGGCGCGCGCTGCCGAGATAGGTCGCCTGCTCGTCCGTCAGCGGCCCCGTGTCGCGCTCGTCCAGCAGCTCGAGGTAGCCGATGATCGAGGTGAGCGGCGTCCGCAGCTCGTGCGAGACGATCCCGACCAGCGACGAGCGCAGGCGGGCCAGCTCCTCCGCGCGAGCGGCGAGGTTCCGGTCGATCCGTCCTGCGCGGCGCGCGAGCTCGAACTGCCAGCCGAGCTCGAGGACGAGCAGCGCCGTCGCGGCCGCGGCCGCGATCAGGGCCGACCGCGTCGCCGGGTTCGCCACGAGCGTCTGCCGGGAGTCCGCGGCCAGCTCCCGCTGGATCTCGCCCTGCAGCCGTGCCGTCGAGCCCGCGGCGAGCGCGGGCCGGAGCCGCTCCGCCGTCGCCGGGTCGTGCCGTGCGAGGTCGGCGAAGGCCGCAGCGACGGCCGCGCGCGCCGCCGCGCGCTGCGCGCCCGAGCCGCGCGACTCCGCGAACTGCAGCTCGAGGGCGGCGCTCTGGAGCTGCTGCGTTCGCACGATCCGCCGCTCGAGATCGCGCGCGTCGCGCAGCCGCAGGCCGCCGAGCACGCCGGCCCCGAGCGCGAACGCGAGCGTGACCAGGATCAGCGCGAACCCGATCCGCTGCGCCCGCTGCCGGAACCACTGCCCCCATCGCCGCATGGGCACAGCGTAGAACGAGCGAGGGCCCCGCACGGGGGCCCTCGGTCTCGCCAGCTTCGTCTCGGGTCGGCTCAGCTGCAGCCGGTGTTCGTCCCGCAGTCGCGGCACGTGTAGCAGCTGCCCGTCCGCACCATGCGGCCGCCGCAGCGGGCGCACTCGACGGCGTCCTCCCAGCTGTTGAAGAGGGCCGTCTGGCCGGGCGGCGGGGCCTCGACCGGCGACGCCGGCGCGTCGGTCGCGGCGCCGCTGTAGCGGTCGGCGAGCATCGCCTTCACCTCGGCCGAGAGGATCCCGGCCTCCTCCTGCTGCTCCGCCGTGAGGAACTTCTTGCCGAACCAGCGGAAGATGTAGTCGACGATCGACTTCGCGTTGCGGATGTCCGCGTCGTTCGTCATGCCGCTCGGCTCGAAGCGGAGGTGGCTCAGCTTCGAGACGTAGACCTCCGGCGGCACGCCGTACTGCAGGCCCATCGAGACGGCGATCATCAGCGAGTTCATCAGGCCCTGGAGCGTCGTCCCGTCCTTCGCGATGTCGACGAAGATGTCGCCCGGGCTGCCGTCGTCGTAGACGCCGACGTGGATGTAGCCCTCGTAGTCGCCGACGCGGAACTTGCGGCCGACCTCGGTGCGGTCGTCCGGGAGCCGCTTCCGCTCGTGCACGTGCACCGGCGGCGTCGCGACGGCGGTCTGGCCGTCCTTGCCGGAGCTCGAGAGCGGCTGCGCGACCTTGCAGTTGTCGCGGTAGATCGCGATCGCCTTGACGCCGAGCTTCCACGCGTCGACGTAGAGGCTCATCACGTCCTCGACCGTCGCCTCCTCCGGCATGTTCACGGTCTTCGAGATCGCGCCGGAGATGAACGGCTGGACGGCGCCCATCATCTTCACGTGGCCGAGGTAGTGGATCGCCCGGTCGCCGACCGCGCAGTCGAAGACCGGGTAGTGCTCGGTCTTGATCTTCGGCGCGCCGACGATCGTGTTGCGCTCGTCGATGAACGCGACGACCTCGTCGACCTCGCCCGGCGCGTACCCGAGCCGCTCGAGCGCCATCGGGACGGTCTTGTTCACGATCGTGATCTCGCCGCCGCCGACGAGCTTCTTCGACTTCACGAGCGAGAAGTCGGGCTCCACGCCGGTCGTGTCGCAGTCCATCATGAAGCTGATCGTCCCGGTCGGGGCGAGCACGGTGGCCTGCGCGTTCCGGTAGCCGCTCACCTCGCCGAGGTTGAGCGCGTCGTCCCACGCCTGCCGGCACGCGGTCAGCAGGTCGGACGGGACGGACTCCGTGTGCTGGATGTTCCCGACCGCGGCGCGGTGCTTCGCGATCACGCCGATCATCGGCGCGCGGTTCACCTGGTAGCCGTCGAACGGCCCCATCCGCGAGGCGATCTCGGCCGACTTGCGGTACGCGCGGCCGGTCATCAGCGCGGTGATCGCGGCCGCGTACGCGCGGCCCTCGTCCGAGTCGTACGGCAGGCCGCGCGCCATCAGCAGCGCGCCGAGGTTCGCGTAGCCGAGGCCGAGCTGGCGGAAGCGCTTCGCGTTCCGCTCGATCTCGGGCGTCGGGTACGACGAGTAGCCGACGAGGATCTCCTGGGCGAGGAAGACGACGTCGACCGCGTGCTCGAACGCCTCGACGTCGAGCTCGCCGTCCTCGCGGCGGAACTTCATCAGGTTCAGCGACGCGAGGTTGCACGCCGAGTCGTCGATCGACATGTACTCCGAGCACGGGTTCGACGCGTTGATGCGGCCCGTGTTCGGGAGCGTGTGCCACGCATTGATCGTCGTGTCGTACTGGACGCCCGGGTCGGCGCACTCCCACGCGGCGTGCGCGATCTGGCGGAGCAGGTCGCGCGCGTCGACCGTCTCGAGCACGGTGCCGTCGGTGCGCGCGACGAGGTTGAACTCGTCGCCGCTCGTGGCCGCCTCCATGAACGCGTCGCTGACGCGGACGGAATTGTTGGCGTTCTGGTACTGGATCGACGCCCAGTCCGGCGAGTCGAGCGTCATGTCGTAGCCGGCCGCCTCGAGGACGCGCGCCTTGCGCTCCTCCTTGGCCTTGCACCAGATGAACTCCTCGATGTCCGGGTGGTCGACGTCGAGGACGACCATCTTCGCGGCGCGTCGCGTCTTGCCACCCGACTTGATCGTCCCGGCGGACGCGTCGGCGCCGCGCATGAACGAGACCGGGCCGGAGGCGTGGCCGCCCTTCGAGAGCTGCTCCTTCGAGGAGCGCAGCTTCGAGAGGTTGACGCCCGAGCCGGAGCCGCCGCGGAAGATGACGCCCTCGCGGCGGATCCAGTCGAGGATCGCCTCCATGGAGTCCTCGATCGAGAGGATGAAGCAGGCGGAGCACTGCGGCTTCTCCTCGAAGCCGACGTTGAACCAGACCGGCGAGTTGAACGAGGCGTACTGGTTGACGAGGATCGCCTTCAGCTCGGCCTCGAAGGTCTCGGCCTCCTCCTCGTCGGCGAAGTAGCCGCCGGCCCTGCCCCACGAGACGGCCGTGTCGACGACGCGGCCGACCATCTGCTTGACGCTCGACTCGCGCTCCGGCGAGCTGAGGCGGCCGCGGAAGTACTTCTGCGCGACGATGTTCGTCGCGGTCTGCGACCAGAACTTGGGGAACTCGACGTTCCGCTGCTCGAACGCGGGGCCGTTGCGGCCCGGGATGATCGCGTCGCGGGTCTCCCATTCGATCTCGTCGAACGGGTCGCGGCCTGGGATCGTGAAGAAGCGGCGGACGCCGAGCCGCGCCTCCTCGTCGACGACCCTGTTGACGACCTCTTCGGTCGTCTGATCGGAGGTCTGAGTCTGCTGCACGCTCGCCATTCCCGCCCCTTCCAACTCTAGCTTCGAGGTCTTCTCCGACGTGGCCGCCGCGCACGCTCCGTGCCAGCGGGGGACCGGAGAGTAGACCTGGGTTCGGACGGAACCGCTACGGCCGCTAGTGCCGGCCCGGACCGGGCGCTCTGGCGGGCGCCGGAGCGAGCTTCCGGGCCTGGATGCGCTTCGCGACCCACGTCCCCGCGGCCGCCAGCAGGAGCAGGACGGCGAGCCCGGCGAGGATCAGGAGCGGCAGCGGGACGGACTGGGCGCTGCCCGGCCCGACCGAGTCGAAGATGCGCGTGATCAGGCTCTTGCCGCCGCCGCCCTTGTTGCCGCCGCCGTTGTTGCCCGGCGGGGGCGTCGAGCCGCCCTGGTTCGTCGTCGTGCCCGGGCCGGTATCCGGGTGCGTCTGCTGGTAGCGCACCTCGGCGAGCTCGGCGCGGCGGATGTCGTCCGCGGCGTTCGAGTAGTCCTTGACGTCCGGGTACGAGTTGAGCTGCGAGATCGCGTCGCGGTAGCAGTGGATCGGGTAGTGCCCGACGACGTTCGGCTCGTTCTGGAGCCAGTCGCTGATCACCGCGCCGGCGCAGCTTCCGTACGTCTGGGAGCCGGCGGCGGAGGCGCTCCCGGCGAGGGCGAGAAGGGCGACGGCGAGGCCGAGCAGCACAGCTGCTCCCGCCTTGCGCATGGACGTCTGCGACTCCGTCATCCTTGTCTCGGGCCTGCCTGGCCCCCAGTCTCCCGGCGCTCGGTGTTCTCGGGGTTACCCCGTTGTAAACCGTTTGTGAGCGGGCGGTCGTGCGGCGTGGGGCAATGCTAGCGTCACCCCCGGTGAGCGCTGCGGGAGAACGCTTCGGGGGCGCCGGGCTCCTGGGCGCCGCGGCGGCCGCAGTCCTCGTCCTCTGCGCGTTGTTCTTCTCCGGCGGCGACGAGCTCTCGCGGCTCGTCTGGATCGGAACGCTCGCGCTCGCCGTCGCGGTGCTCACCGGGGCCGCGTCGCTCGCCGGGCTGGCGCCGCCGGTCTCGGTCGGCCCGGCCGGGCGCTGGTACCTCGGCCTCCTGCTGGGGCTCGTCGCGTGGATGGGCCTCTCGACGGTCTGGTCGACGTCGCCGGACAGGAGCTGGCAGATGACGAACCGGACGCTCGTCTACGCGGCGTTCGCGGTGGCGGGCGTCGTCCTCGGCGGCTGGCTGCCGCGGCGCGCCACCTCGGGCGTCCGCGCCGCCGCGCTTCTGCTCGCGCTCGTCTTCGGCTGGGCGCTGCTCGCGAAGTGCGTCCCCGGCCTCTACCCGGACTACGGGCGCCTGAGCCGGCTGCGGGCGCCGCTCGGCTACTGGAACGAGCTTGCGCTGCTCGGGGCGGCGTCGGTGCCGGTCGCGCTCTGGATCGCGGCGCCGCCGGCGCGGCGGCCGTCGTCGCGCGCGGGCGGGGCGACGCTGCTCTATCTGGCCGTGCTCGTGACGCTGCTGACGTACTCGCGCGTTGGGATCGTCCTCGCGGCGGCCGCGGCCGTGGCGTGGGTCGCGCTCGAGCGGGAGCGCGTCGAGGCGATCGTCGCGGTCGTGCTCGGCGGCGCCGTCGCGGCCGGCGTCTTCGGCGTTGCGCTCTCGCTGCCGGGAATCACGGGCGACGGCGAGCCGTCCGCGGTCCGCTCGCACGACGGCTGGATCTTCGCGCTTGCGGTCATCGTCGGCGGCGCGCTCGTCTTCGGGATCGCGTGGCTGCTCGCGCGGCGCACCGTCGGCGAGGCGACCCGGCGCGCGATCGTCCGTGCGGCCGCCGTCCTGGCCGCACTCGCCGTCGTCGCCGTCGTCGCCGCGAGCGCCGCCCGTGCGCACCGCATCTGGGGCGAGTTCGCCAACCCCGCGACGAGCCAGATCTCGTCCGGCTCCGGCCACGCGCTCAGCCTCAACTCGAGCAACCGCTGGCAGTGGTGGCAGGAGGAGTGGCGCGCCTTCACCGAGCACCCGCTGCTCGGCACCGGCGCGGGGACGTTCCAGCTCACCGACCAGCGCTTCGCGCAGAGCTACCTGGTGACCGCGGTCGAGCCGCACAACAGTCCGCTGCAGTTCCTCGGCGAGACGGGGATCGTCGGCTTCCTCCTCTTCCTCGGCGCCGCCGCGGCCGCCACGGCCGGGATCGTCGCCGCCCGTCGCCGCGCCTTCGACGCTGAGCGCGCCGCCGTCACCGCGCTCGGCCTCGCCGCCGCCGTCTTCCTGCTGCACACCGTGGTCGACTTCGACTGGAGCTTCGTCGCCACGTGCGGGCCGTTCCTGCTCGTCGGCGGGCTGCTGCTGGCGCGCGAGCCGGAGCCCGCGCCGCGTCCGGCGAGCCGGCGTCTGCTCGCGGCGGCCGTCGTCCTCGTCGCCGCGGGCGGCGCGTACTCGCTGGCGGCGCCGTGGCTGGCGCAGCGGGCGATCGCGGGCGGCCACTACACGCAGGCCCGCTCGTACGACCCGCTCTCGACCGACGCGCTCTCCTACCTCGCCACCGACGCCGAGGCGTTCGGGAACCTTCGCCGCGCGACGAAGCTCTACCGCGACGAGGTCGCGCTCGAGCCGGAGAACGGCAACACCTGGTGGGACCTCGGCGACTTCTACTACCGCCACGGGGACGTCAAGGACGCGTACGACGCGCTCTCGCAGTCCTGGAAGTGGTACCCGCAGGGGCCGGCGGGGAAGCCGTGCGGCGAGCTCGACCAGGCCCGCCACAAGGTGCTCGGGCTCTGGCCGCCTAGCTGTCCCCGAGGATCACCACGAGCTGCGACCCCTTGAGCTGCGAGGGGCGCATCCCGTCGAGCGGCCCGACGATCCCGACGCGGAGCTGCCGCGCGAGCCGCTTCCCCTCGAGCTCGTAGCCGGGCGCGAAGAGGACGATCGAGTGGGCGTAGTCGTGGTTCGGCGCGTCCGCGGGGGTGGCGTGCCGGTAGCCCGCGCCGA
>JAFAIV010000367.1 GCA_019236545.1 Actinomycetota bacterium
CGCCGGCGAGCGGGCAGATCGCGCAGCGCGGCACGCGCGCGAGGCAGACGCCCTTCCCGAGATCCATCAGCGCCTGCGCGGCGGCCGGGGAGAAGACGTGCCCGCTCCGCTCGCCGACGCGGCGGACGTTGACGTCGACCGGCAGCACCTGCCTGCCGAGCGCGAAGCACGCGACGGCGTCGGCCGTGTAGCGGCCCACGCCGGGAAGCTCCGTCAGGTCGTCCGGCCAGCCGTGCGCCGCGATCTGCCGGGCGGCGGAATGGAGCGCGAGCGCGCGGCGGTTGTAGCCGAGCCCCTGCCACTCCCGGATCACGTCGGCCGGCGCCGCCGCGGCGAGCGCCGCGAACGTCGGCCAGCGCTCGAGCCATCGCTCCCAGCGCGGGACGACCCGCTCCACCTGCGTCTGCTGCGCCATGACCTCGGAGACGAGCACCGCGTACGGGTCGCGCGTCCGCCGCCAGGGAAGGTCGCGGCCGTGGCGGCCGTACCAGGCCAGAAGCAGCTCCTCCACGGCTCGAAGCCTAGGCGGAGCTACGGCGCTCGACCGGCGCGGGCGGCTCGTGGCCGAGCACGAACACGTCGATCAGCGTCGCCACCGCGGAGGTGACGGGGATCGCGAGGATCACGGCGAAGCCGCCGAAGAGCAGGCCGACGACGGAGACGGTCGTCAGCGTCACGAGCGGCGAGAAGCCGACGGAGCTGCCCATCACGTGCGGGTTGATCACGTAGTCCTGGACCTGCCGGAAGCCGATCACGACGATCAGGGCGAGGATCATCACGTGCGTCGACTGCGAGAAGCCGACGACGGCGACGAGCGCGACGCCGATCACCGGGCCGATCACGGGGATGACCTCGAGGATGCTCACGCAGCCGCCGAGGAGCAGCCAGTAGTGCAGACCGACCGCGTAGAAGCCGAGCGAGAGCACGACGCCGACCATCAGGATCATCAGGAACATCAGCCGCGTGTAGGCGCCGAGCCGCTGCTCGATCGCCAGGACCGTCTGCCGCGTGCGCTGCCGGTTCGCCTCCGAGACGCGCGCGACCGCTGCATCCAGCATCCGGTGGCCGTCGGAGATCCAGTACCAGGTCGCCGCGAGCGTGAAGAAGATCCCCGCCAGGATGCCGGTCGCCTGCTTGCCGTAGGTCGCGATCGGGTGGATGACCGCGGCGCCGGACGGGAGCTTGTGCAGCTCCTTCTGCACCCAGACGAGCACGTTGTGGCGGAGGCCCGTGCCGCCGATCGCGCGCTGGGACAGCGCCTGCTGCGCCTGGTCGATGGCGGGCGGCACCGCGAACCAGAAGAACAGCGCGAGCCCGCCGAGCACGGCGACGAAGAAGACGCCGATCGCGACGACGTGCGGCACGCCGCGCCGCTGCAGCGCCTCCACGCCCGGCCTCATCGCCGCCGCCAGGGTCAGCGAGAGCAGCAGCAGGATGATCACGTCCCGCACGCGCCAGAGGCCGATCGTCACGACCGCGACGACCGCCACGCCGATCGCCGCCCGCGCCGCGATGCGCATCGGGTCCCTGCCCACCGGAGAAGCTTCCTACGAGCGCCGGATGTCGCCGGGGCTGACTACGCGGCTTCGACGCGCGAGAAGAAGCCGTCGAGCAGCGCGACGTAGCCGGCGGTGTCCTCGACGTGCGCCATGTGGGACGCGTTCCCGTAGATCACCGACTCCGCGCGGGGGATGCCCTCGGACACCGTTCGGTTGATCGCCGGCGTCGCCTCGTCGAACTCGCCGCTGACGACGAGGGTCGGCACGCGGATCTCGCCGAGCCGCGCGGTGATGTCCCAGTCCTTGATCGTCCCGACGACGTGGAACTCGCTCGGTCCGTTCATGTACCGATAGACCTCGCCGTGCTCGGCGATCCACTGGAACGAGCGGAGCACGGAGTCGGGCCACTCCTCGACCCGACAGACGTGGCGGCGGTAGAAGACCTCGCAGGCCTCCTCGTACTCCGCCGAGTCCGTCGTCCCGGCCGCCTCGTGCTCCTCGAGCGTGCGCTGGACGTCCTCCGGCAACTCGGCGCGGAGCCGGTTCGCCTCCGCGACCCACTGGCGCATGCTCGCGGGTGAGCTCGCGACGACGAGGCTCGCCAGCCCGTCCGGCTGCGTCAGCGCGTACTCCATCCCGAGCATGCCGCCCCAGGAGTTGCCGAAGACGTGGACGCGGTCGAGGCCGAGCTCGCGCCGCACGGCGCCGACCTCCTCGACGTACGTCTCCACCGTCCAGAGCGACTTGTCGCCGAGGTCGGAGCGGCCGCAGCCGACCTGGTCGTAGAAGATCGCGCGCCGGCCCGTCTCCGCGAGCGCCTCGAGCGACTCGAGGTAGTCGTGCGTCGCGCCCGGCCCGCCGTGGAGGCAGAGCACCGGCAGCTTCCCCGGCTCCTCGCCGTCGCCGACGACCCGGTACCAGGTGCGCAGCCCGCGGAAGGGGACGTAGCCCTCGACCCTGCTCACGTGAAGCGGATCCTCGGGTCGAGCCGCGCGTAGAGGATGTCCACGAGGGCGCTCGCGATCGTGATGAAGAACGCGCCGTAGATCACCGTCGCCATGATCACCGGCAGGTCGAGGTTGACGAGCGACTGGTACGTCAGCAGCCCGACCCCCGGCAGGCCGAAGACGACCTCCGTCAGGAGCGCGCCGCCGCCGACGAGGACGCCGAAGTCGAGCCCGAAGAGCGAGACGAACGGGATCAGTGACGTGCGCAGCATGTGCCGGAGCAGGATCTGCCGCTCGGAGAGGCCCTTCGCGCGCGCGGTGCGCACGTAGTCCTCGTGCTCGACCTCGAGCAGGTTCGCCCGCAGCACGCGCGCGTAGAAGCCGATGTAGAGCACCGAGAGCGTCAGCCACGGGATGATCAGGTGCAGAAACCACTGCCACGGGTCCTGCGTCAGCGGCGTGTACCCGAGCGGCGGCACCCAGCTGAAGAGGAACGTGTGGTGGAGCTTGTCCTGCGTGATCAGGTTCGCCACCTCGCCGAGCCAGAAAACCGGCATCGAGATCCCGATCAGGGCGAAGATCATCAGCAGCGGGTCCAGGACCGTGCCTTTGAAGACCACGGCTAACACGCCCGTGGCGATCGAGAAGACGATCCAGATCGCCGCCGCTCCGAAGACGAGGGAGAACGTGACCGGCGCCGCCTGCCAGATGGCGGGCACCACCTTCAGCGCCGTGTTGCCGTACGAGACGAGGTCCCGCGTGATGAAGATCCGCTTCATCATCAGCACGTACTGGACGGGCTTCGAGCGGTCGAGCCCGAACTGATGCCGGACAGCCGCGATCGTCTGCGGCGTCGGGTTCCGGCCCGCGAACGCGCGCGTCGGGTCGATGCCCGGGACGGAGAAGAAGATCAGGAACGTCAGCACGCTGATCCCGAAGAGGACGGCGACGAGGCCCGCGATGCGGCGGACGACGAAGACGATCACCGGGCGCGCACCTTCGCCCGCGGGTCGAGCGCGTCGCGGACGCCGTCGCCGAGCAGGTTCAGCGCCAGCACCGTCAGCACGATCATCACGCCCGGCGCGATCGCGACCATCGGGCGCGTGTAGAGCAGGTCCTGGCCGTCGTCGATGATCGTGCCCCAGCTCGCGTTCGGCGGCTGGACGCCGATCGAGAGGAACGACAGCGCCGACTCGGTGAGGATCGTCGTCGCGATCATCAGCGGCAGCATCACGACCACCGTCGGCAGCGCGTTCGGGAGGATCTCGTCGAACATCAGGCGCAGGTTCGACGCGCCCTGCGAGATCGAGGCCTCGACGTACTCCTTCTCCCGCACCGACAGCACCTGGCCGCGGACGGGCCGGAAGACGTACGGGACGTAGATCGCCGCGATGATCAGCGTCGGCACCCAGAGGCTCGACTGGTCGACGGTGACGAACCCGATCTTGATCTGGCTCTGCGTCAGCAGGACGGTCGAGAGCGAGATGGCGAGCAGGTAGACGGGGAACGCCCAGATCAGGTCCATGACGCGCGAGATGAGCGTGTCCGTCCAGCCGCCGAAGAAGCCGGCGAGCAGGGCGAAGAGGACGGCGACGACCGAGCAGATCAGGGCCGAGCCGATCCCGATCTCGAGCGAGGCGCGGCCGCCGTAGAGGACGCGTGCGGCGACGTCGCGCCCCTGCTGGTCGGCGCCGAGCAGGTAGTTCCACTGCCACGTCGGCCCGATCGGCGTCTCGCCGAGGCCGAGCTTGCCGCCGCCCTGCTGGATCACCGCGACCTGCTTCCCGTTCACCGAGGTCATCCCGCTCAGGTTCGGCGTGAACGGGTCGGTGTGGGCGAGGTCGCGCGCGTAGAGCGGCGCCGAGAAGCTGACGGCGACGATCAGGACGAAGAGGACGATCGCCCCGACGGCGACCCGGTTGCGCGCCAGGCGACGCCCGGCGAGCCGCCACGGGCTCTTGCCGGAGATCTCCTGGAGCGTCTCACCGGGGCCGGCATGGATCTCCGGCCCCGGTTCGTACGCGAATTCGGCCGTGCCCGGCTCCTACTTCTTCTTGGCGAGGTCGAGCAGGAAGTACCACTGCGGGCTGAACACGTGGTTCGTGATGTTGCCCGAGATGAAGTCCAGGAGCTTCGGGTTGAACATGTCGACCCAGACGGCCTGGTCGGTGACGGCCTTGTCCACCTTCGTCCAGATGGCGTTCGCCTTCTCCGGATCGGTGACGCCGGTGTTGAGCGCCTGCGTCATCTGCGCCTGGATGCCCTTGTCGCAGAACTCGGCGATGTTCGGGCTCGAGTTGCTGTTCGGGTGGAAGTCGTCGCACCCGAGCAGGACGTTGAGGAAGTCCGACGCCGCCGGGTAGTCCTGGAACCACTGCGAGTACGCGAACTGCGGCTTGTTCTTCGAGTTCTGCGCGTACGGGTACTGGATCGCCGGCGACATCGCCTGCAGCGTCGCCTTGAAGCCGAGCTGGTTCAGGAGGCCGACGAAGTAGAGGCCGAGGCCCTTCCCGACGGGGTCGTTCGTCGTGTTGACCTTGACTGCCTGGCCCTTCATTCCCGAGGCCTTCATCAGCGACTCGGCCTTGGCCATGTCGGGGGCGGACCAGGTCGCGCCCGGGCTCTTCGTGTACGGGCAGTACGGCTGGTAGCCGGGGAAGTTGGGCGGCAGGACCTGGCAGGTCGGCACCGCGAGCTTCGGGCCGCCGTAGATCTTCACGAGGGCGTTGCGGTCGGTCGCGAAGTTGACCGCCTGGCGCGCCTGGAGATTGCTGAACGGCGGGATCCGGACGTTGAACGCGAAGTAGTAGTCCGCGGTCAGCGGCGAGATGTAGACCTGGTTGGCGTACTTCGTGCCGAGCTCGTTCAGGCGGTCGGCCGGGATCGGGTCGAAGACCCAGTCGGCCTGGTTGTTCTCGACCGCCGTGACCTCGGACTCGACCGAGAGGCCGAACTTCTGCAGGATCACGTCCGGGTTCCCGGCCGGCTGCGCGTTCGCAGACCACTGCTTGAAGTACGGGTTGCGGACGAGCTTGATCTCCTTGTTCGGCGTGTACTCGGCCCACATGTACGGGCCGGTGCCGGCCGGCGGGATGTCGACGTTCTTCGCCGGCGTCGAGGCCGGGAGGATGAACGCGAACGGGACGGCGAGCTTGTCGAGGAACTCGGGGTCGCCCTGCGTCAGGTGGAACGAGATCTTGTTGCCGGAGATCGTGATGCCCTTGTCGAGCGAGCACGTCTTCGGCGTCTTGACGCAGGCGTCGCCGCCGACGATGACGTTGTACCAACTGCCCGCGTTCGGGCTGTCGCCGATCTTGAAGAGGCGCTCGAACGTCGCCTTCACGTCCTGCGGCGTCACGTCCTTCCCGTTCGAGAACTTGATCCCCGAGCGGAGCGTGAACGTGTAGGTCTTGCCGCCGTCGGTCGGCGTCGGGACGGACGTGGCGAGGTCGGGGACGATCGCCGTCCCGGCCCTGCCCGCGGCCCGCGCGAAGCCGACGAGCCCGTCGTGGGTCAGGATCAGGAGCTGCCACTCCTGGAGCGTGTAGTCCACCTGCGGGTCCGGAGACCCCGACGGCGCGGCGTTCGCCAGCGTCGTCAACGTGAATGTCCCACTGTTGGGGCTTGCGAGGGCCGCAGTGGCGCCGAGCACAGCTACCCCGGCGAGAACAGCGCCCCACACAAGCATCTGCCGCTTCACGACCTCTTCACCTCCGCGTGACGGGATGCCTGCCCCCCGGTTTGGGATCCGAGCCTAGTACGGCCTTGCTCCGGCGTGCAAGCTGTAAAGCGGTGGACGCAGGGCTTCCAGCCTCGGCCCGGACTCGCGCCCGCGCGCGTTCGGCCGCGCGCGCGCGTCTCGGGGCGCCCGTCGGGCTCGCGCTCGTGCGCCTGCGCGCCCACGCGGGGCGCACGCTGCTGGTCGGCCTCGGGATCGCCGCCGGCGCAGGAGTCCTCGCCGCGACGCTCGTCGGCGCGAAGGCGGTGCAGGATCGCGCAGTGCAGCAGGCGCTCGCCGCGCTCCAGCCGTCGGACAGGTCGGTCCAGGCCGTCTGGAGCGGGGTGCCGGGGCAGTCCGACCTGCCGCTGTCGGGGCTCGACCGGGTCGCGCGGCGGTCGCTGCGGCTCGTCTCGGCGGACGCGCCGACGCGGGTGATCGTGTTCCGGCAGGCGACGTGGGGTGGGGCGTTCGTGAACCTCGGCGCGGTGGACGGGCTTGCGCGCTGGATCGTCCTGCGCTCGGGGCGGCTGCCGCGGCCGTGCACGCGCGAGGACTGCGAGCTCGTCCAGATCGGCGGCGCGCCCGTCGCGCCGAAGCTGCCGTTCCTCCACGTGGTCGGGCAGGCGGCGCTGAAGCCGGGCGCTCCGTTCCGCAGCTACTTCGGCGCGACGGTCGGCAAGCGGCCGCCGATCCTGCTCGCCGACGGCGTACGCGGCCTGGCGGCGACGCCCCTCCCGGACGCCGTGACGATCGCGCGGACGTACGGCTGGGTCGTCCCGCTCGCGCCGCGCTCGGTGCACGAGTGGCAGCTGGCGGCGATCGCCGGGCGGCTCGACGCGGCGGAGAACCGGCTTCAGTCGATCTCGGACATCTTCTCGCTCTCGGCGCCGACGGACACGTTCGACTCCGTGCGCGCCAGCACGCGCGTCGCGGGGCAGCGACTGCTCGTCCTCGGCGGCGACGCGGCCGTGCTCCTGCTCGGGTTCGCGGTGCTGGCGGCGGCTCGGCTGCGCCGGGAGCAGGAGGCGGTGCGGCGGCGGCTGACGTGGCTGGGCGCGACGAGGGCGCAGGTCGTGCTCGTGGCGGCGGTCGAGGTCGCCGGGTTGACGCTCGTCGCGGGGGCGATCGGCTTCGGCGCCGGGGCCGGGGCAGGGGCGCTGCTCGCGCGGCACCTCGGCTCGCCGGCGAGCCCGATCCTCGCGCACTCGCTCCTGACCTGGGGCGCGCTCGGCGCCGGGGCGGCGCTCGCGGTGGTGACGACGGCGGTGCTGCTCGCGGCGCTCGTCGTGCCGCCGCTCGCCTTCGGCGGGCTGCGCCTGACGATCGCGGACGTCGCAGCCCTCGGAGCGCTCGGAGCGGTGCTGCTCGCGCTCGCGCGCGGGAAGGCGGACGCGTCCTCGCTCACCGCCGGCGGCGGCACCGGCGTCGTGCTCCTGCTCCTGCCGGCGCTCGTCCTCTTCGTCCTCGCGGTCGCGGCGGCGCGGCTGCTGACGCCGCTGCTGCGCGGGCTGGAGTGGGCGGGCCGGCGCGGGCGGCCGTCGCTGCGGGCGGCGCTCCTCTCGCTCGCGCGGGCGCCGGGGCAGGTCGTCCTCTCGGTCGCGTTCTTCGTCGTCAGCGTCGGCGTCGCGCTGTTCGCGGTCGCGTACCGGGCGACGCTCGTGAACGGGGAGGCCGAGCAGGCGCGCTACGCGGTGCCGGCGCCGTACGTCCTCCAGGAGGACCTGGCGAAGCTCGTCACCGTCCAGCAGGTCGGCGGGCTGTCGGCTCTCGGGCGGGCCGCGCCGGTCGTGCGCGACTCCGGCTACGTGACCGGCAACGGCGGGCGCGGGTTCACGCTGCTCGCGCTGCCGCCCGCGGCGCTCGCGGGGATCGACGGCTGGCGCTCCGACTTCTCCTCGCAGAGCCCGGCCGTCCTCGCGCGGCTGCTGCGGCCGACGGTGACGCCCGAGCTGCGTGGCTTCGCGCTCGCCGTGGGAGCGCGGCGCTTCACGCTGCCGCTCGAGATCACGGGCGACAAGCTCGGGATCACGCTCGTCGTCCTCGACCGTCGCGGCGACTTCAGCGACCTCTCCTTCGGCGAGCTCGGCCCGGGCCGGCACGCGCCGACGGTCGCGGTGCCGCCCGCGGCGCGTGGCGGCCGGGTCGTCGCGGTGCGGCTCTCGTTCCCGCTCTACGCGGCCTTCGCCGCGAACCACCGCGACAGCGGCACGAGCCTCGCCGTGAACGACAGCGCGACCGGGACGATCCGGCTCGGCGGCCGCTTCGCCGCGTGGGAGGGGCACGGCGGCGTCCACGCGGCGGGCGGCGGGACGTTCCGCTACCTCCTCAATCGCGCCGCCGACTCGATCCTCCGCCCGCACGAGCCGCTCGAGGGCGACGCGGTGCCGGTCGTCGCCACGCCCGGCGTCGGCCGCGTCGGCGACACGGTGCCGCTGAACGTCGGCGGGACGGTGATCCCCGGCGAGATCGTGGCGACGACGCGCTACGTGCCGTCGGTCTCGGGCGACGCGGTCGTCGCCGACCTCGGCACCTGGCTCGAGGCCGCGAACACCGCCGACCCCGGCTCGACCGCGCCGGAGGAGGTCTGGCTGCACCCGAAGCCCGGGGCGGCGGCCCGCCTCGCGCAGCCGCCGTACGACTCGCTCGTCGTCACGTCGCAGCGCGCCACCGCCGCCGCGCTCCGCGCAGACCCGCTCGCGCGCGGCTCGGTGACGCTGCTGCTCGCGACCGCGCTCGTCGCCCTCGCGCTCGCGGCGGTCGGGATCGTCCTCACCGTCGTCGGCGACCTCGAGGACGAGGGCGGCGTCCTGCTCGACCTGTCCGCGCTCGGGATGCCGCCGGCCGCGCTCCGCCGCCACGTCCTCATCCGCGCCGGCATCGTCGCAGCGGTCGGGATCGGGCTCGGCGTCGCCGCCGGCGCGATCGTCGGCGGTCTCGTCGTCTCCGTCGTCACCGTCACCGCGGGCGCCGCCGACGCGCTGCCGCCCCTCGCCCTCGTCTTCGACTGGCCGGTCGTCCTCGCCGCGCTGGCCGCCGTCCTCGTCGTGGCCGCCGTCCCGTCGCTCGTCGTCCTGCGGAGGCTGCGGTGAGCGCGGCGGCGGTCGAGGCGCGCGACCTCTTCCGGCTCTACGAGTCGTCGGTCGCGCTGCGCGGGCTCTCGCTCGACGTGGCGCAGGGGGAGCTGCTGGTCGTCTTCGGCCCGAGCGGCTCCGGGAAGACGACCCTGCTGCGGATCCTCGCCGGCCTCGACCGGCCCTCCGCGGGCACGGTGACGGTCTTCGGCCGCGACCTCCGGACGCTGCGCGGGCGCGCCCTCGGCGAGTACCGCCGCCGGACGCTCGGCTACGCCGACCAGCACTACGACCGCGCGCTCGCCCCGGAGCTCTCCGCGCGCGCCTTCCTCTCGCTGCGTCTCGGCCTCGCCGGCGTCGGCCGCCGCGAGCGCGAGGCGGAGGCCGACCGGCTGCTCGAGCGCGTCGGCCTGCGCGACCGAGCCGACGCGCCCCCCTCCGAGCTCTCCGGCGGCCAGCAGCAGCGCGGCGCCCTCTGCGCGGCGCTCGCGCACCGGCCGCGCCTCTTCATCGCCGACGAGCCGACCGGCGAGCTCGACGCGGCCAACGCATCGCAGGTCTACACGCTGATCCGCGACCTCGCGCGCGAGGCGGGCGCGACGACGATCCTCGTCAGCCACGACGCCCGCTCCGCCGACGTCGCCGACCGCGTCCTCCAGATCCGCGACGGCCGCGTCAGCAGCGAGGTCTCCGGCGGCGTGACGCAGAGCGTCGTCAACCGCGGCGGCTGGCTGCGGCTGCCCGAGGAGCTCCTCGGCGGCGCGGAGCGCGCTCGGATCGCCGGCGGCGTGGGGGAGATCAGCGTCAGCGTCGAGCCGCGCGACGACCGGCCCGAGGAGGAGCCGCTCCCGCCCGCCGAGCCGGGCCCGGTCGTGGCCGAGGTCGAGGGGCTGGAGATGCGCTACCGCGCCGTCGAGGTCTTCGACGGCCTCGGCCTGCGCCTGCCCGCGGGCGCGCTCACCGTGATCACCGGGCCGTCCGGCACCGGCAAGTCGACGCTGCTGCACCTCCTCGCCGGGCTGCGCCTCCCGACCGCCGGGGACGTCCGCGTGCTCGGACATGCGCTCGAGCGCCTCGACGCGACCGAACGAGCCGCGATCCGCCGGGAGAGCGTCGGCCTCGTCGCGCAGGGCGCCGAGCTCGTCCCGTTCCTGACCGCGCGCGAGACCGTCGAGCTCGCGCTCGCGCTGCGCGGGGTCGAAGGCGACGCCGGCGCCGCCCTCGCCGAGGTCGGCCTCGCCCAGCTCGCCGATCAGCGCGTGGCGCGGCTCTCCTCGGGCGAGCGTCAGCGCGTCGCGGTCGCACGCGCGCTCGCCGCGCGGCCGAAGCTCCTGCTCGCGGACGAGCCGACGGCGCGCCTCGACGAGGCGAACGCCCGCGCCGTCGCCCGCCTGCTCCGCCGGCTCGCTCGCAGCTCGGGCGCAGCCGTCGCCGTCGCCTCGCACGACCCGCTCGTGATCGAGCAGGCCGACGCGACGGTCGCGCTCGGCTGACGGTTCCGATGTTCGATCTCCGGCCTCTTGGGCCATGACGGAGCAATGGCCCCGGAAGCGATTCACGTCGACGTCTTCGGCGCCGTCGTGCGCCTGCCCCGCGACCTCGTGGGCGAGTTGCGCTCCGCGGCCGCCGCGCGCGCCGGCGTCTCGTCCCGCCACCGCGACCTCTCCCTCGTCCTCGATCGCGCCCTCGACTCCGGCTCGGCGACCCTCACCCACGGCGACCTTCGCGCGCTGACGGCGATCCGCGAGGAGGAGCCGACGCTGGCCGACGCGGTCGACGAGCTGCGGGAGGCGGCGCGCCGCCAGGCGGGCTAGGCGGCCGGCCGCAGCGTGTCGCGCGCGGCCTGCACGATCTCCTCGCGCGTCCGGCACTCCACCAGGCGGACCGGGACGCCGTAGCGCCCGAGCCCGTCGGCGATCTCGCCGGACCGGCCGCCGGGCAGCGCCGGGACGATCAGCTCCGCCGGGTACGCCAGTGCCGCGCGGTAGCCGCGCTCGCACTCGACGACGTCGCCCCAGAGGCGGACGCGGCCGAGGACGTGGAGGTGCGCCCGCCGCGGCGCGATCCTCGGGTGCCAAAGGTACGCCGCCGCCTGCTCGATACGGGCGCCGTAGACGCCGCACTCGCAGTGCTCGCCCGGCGCCGCGTGCGCCTGCCGGAAGCGCCCGAAGCGGTCGAGCCAGGAGCGCCTGTTACACCGGGCCTCGACCGCCGCGTTCGGCTTCCAGACCTCCTCGAAGAAGAGGCTCGAGAGGCGCGGGCCGTCGGGCCCCGAGACGACGCGCCACGTCCGCCACGCCTCGAGCGGCTCGGCGTAGTCGGGCGCGGCGAGGTCGCTCACGTTGGCGCCTTCTCCGGCGGCGTCGGCTCCTTCGGCACGGGCCGGTCCGGGGCGGGCACAGGCTCTCGGATCGGCTCGACCCGGCGCACCCGCAGCGGCTTCCCGACGTCCATGCCGGGCTGATTGCCGCCTAGAGGCAGGGCGAAACGGTCAGCCCTGGCGGCACTGCGGGTCGCCGAACGAGCGCTCGGTCTCGTTCAGGCGGTGGTCGAGCTGGCGGCTGTACCCGCCGGGTGCGCTCCCCTCCCAGCGGACGATCGGCGTCACGCCCGGCCCGAGCACGGTGATGCGGTACGAGCGGCCGACGCCGCTCGGGTGGCTCCCGTGCGGGTAGAAGCCGTAACAGAACGTCCCCCACGGGTCGTGCGTCAGGAAGCCGTTCTCGCGGCGCCAGCCGGCGCCGTACCGCGAGTCGAGCGTGTCGACGTAGACGTTGCGGCCGTACGAGTCCAGCGGGTTGCCCTGCCGGGTCGCGTGGAACCCGTAGACCGGCGAGTCCTCGTAGGTGAAGCGGCCGAAGAGGTGCTGGAACTCGCCGCCGTACGACCAGTCGAGCCACACCTGGAGCACCGGCAGCCGCCCCGTCCAGTGCGACGCCTGGAGCTCGTACGGCGCCTGCGTCCCGCCGTAGTTCGGCAGCAGCCGCTGCCACGACTGGAGTGCCCAGTAGCTCCCGTCCGGAGCTCGGCAGGCGGAGACGAGGAGCGGCAGCGGCGGCCCGTCGTAGGGGAGGCACGTCCCGCCGGGGAGCCGCCCGACGCCGTAGCGCACCTGGAACGCGACCTGCGCGGTGCCCGGCGTCGGCCGGCGCGCGTCGATCGCGCCCCAGAGGACGGCGTGGCGCGCCTCGCCGCGGCTGGAGTAGTCGACGACCGCCTTCCCGTCGAGAATGCGCAGCGTGACGGCGCTCGCGTCGCGGTCGACGAGGAACGACGCGCCCGCGGCCGGCACCAGCGTGAGGGCAGCGGTGACCGCTGCGAGAATGGCGGGGGCGGCCTTCACGACGGGCCGGAGCTTATAACGTTTTCCAGATATATGCGTAACTCTTTTGAGTAATGTTCGCGTAAGGTTTGCGCCGAGCCCGACGGGGTCGCTCCACCTCGGGAATGCGCTCGGCGCGGTGGCCAACAGGCGCTTCGCGGACGAGCATGGCGGGGCGCTTTTGCTGCGGATCGACGACACCGACCCGGCTCGGAACGCGCCGGGCGGGGCGGAGGCGATCGTCGAGGATCTCGGCTGGCTCGGCGTCGGTTGGGACGAGGGGCCGGTGCGCCAGAGCGAGCGGTTCGTTCGCCATCGCGAGGCCGCGCACCTGATCGGCGAGCCGGACTCCGAGGGCGCGCTCCGCTTCGGCCGGACGACGCTGCTCCGGCCGGACTCGACGCCGACCTACCAGCTCGCGAGCGCCGTGGACGACCTCGACTTCGGCATCACCCACGTCATTCGCGGCAGCGACCACAGGCCCAACGCCGCGCTGCAGGCGTCGCTGATCCGCGCGCTCGGCGGCGAGCCGCCGGAGTACGTCCACCACGGGCTGCTGCTCGGGGAGGACGGCCGGAAGCTCTCGAAGCGCCACGGCGCCGCCTCGCTCGCCGATCTGCGCGAGGCCGGCTTCCCGGCGGAGGCCGTGCGCGCGTACCTCGAGGAGCTCGGGCTGCCCCGGCACGACGTCCACCTCGACCTCGCGCGCCTCCGCCGCCTCTCGACCGAAGCGCTGGCCGCGCTCTCCGACGAGGAGCTGGCGGCGCGCGTCGGCGTCCCCGTCTCGGTCGCGCCCGTCCTGCGCGGCGCGCGCGACCTCGCGGAGGCGCGCGCGTACGCGGCCCAGGTGCTCGAGCCGCCGGCCGCGCGCGTGGACGCGCCCGAGACGCTCGCCCGCTTCCGCGAGCTCGTGGAGTCCGGCCTCGAGCCGAAGGCCGTCGTCCGCGAGCTGAAGGCCGTCGGCGGCGACCTGAAGGCCGTCCGCCTCGCCCTCACCGGGGCCGAGCGCGGCCCCGAGCTCGCCGCAGTGATCGCGGCGCTCCCGCGCGACGAGCTGCTGCGGCGAGCCACGTAGGCTTGGAGCGATGCGCCTCTACAACACGCTGACGCGTGGCCTCGCCGAGCTGCCGGATCCGCCGGGGCCGATCCGCATGTACTTCTGCGGCCCGACGGTCTACCAGCGCGCCCACATCGGCAACGCGCGGCCGTTCGTCCTCGGCATGTGGCTACGCGACTGGCTGCGCTTCCGCGGCTACACGGCGACGCTCGTCCACAACATCACGGACGTGAACGACAAGATCTACGACGCCGCCCCCGGCCGGAGCGCGGAGCTCGCCGCCGAGGCGACCGAGTGGTACCTCCAGGACACCGGCGACCTCGGCCTCGGCATGCCGGACGAGCTGCCGAAGGCGACCGACGCCGTCCCGGAGATCGTCGACTTCATCGGCAAGCTCGTCGAAAGCGGCCATGCGTACCCGGTCGAGGGCGACGTCTACTTCCGCGTCGCCGGCGACTCCGGCTACGGACGCCTCTCGGGCCAGCGGCCCGACCAGGTCGAGGAGCAGGAACCGAACCCGCTCAAGGAGGACCCGCGCGACTTCGCCCTCTGGAAGGCGACGAAGCCGGGCGAGGACACCTCGTGGGACTCACCGTGGGGGAAGGGCCGGCCCGGCTGGCACATCGAATGCTCGGCGATGGCGGAGGCCGCGTTCGGGCCGTCGTTCGAGATCCACGGCGGCGGCCTCGACCTCGTCTTTCCCCACCACGAGAACGAGCTCGCGCAGTCGTCGGCGCTCGGCCACGAGTTCGCGCACGTGTGGACGCACAACGGGATGCTCGAGTTCGGCGGCGAGAAGATGTCGAAGTCGCTCGGCAACGACGTCTCGATCCGGAACGTCGTCGACACCTGGGGCCGCGAGGCGGTGCTGCTCTTCTTCCTCGGGACGCACTGGCGGAAGCCGATCCCCTTCTCGGACGAGGTGCTCGTCCAGGCGCAGGCGCAGGTCGATGCGTTCCGCAACTTCTTCCTCGACGAGCGGCCGGGCGACGAGGAAGGCCAGGCGATCCTCTACGACGAGCTGATCCCGATCCTCGACGACGACTTCAACACGCCGGAGGCGCTGGCGGTCTTCCACGCGTGGCGCGACCGCGAGGAGTGGGCGTCGCTGCGCTGGGCGCTCGGCCTGTTCGGGCTCGGCTCCGTCGCGGAGATCGCGGAGGCGCCGGACGAGGTCGTCCAGCTCGCCGAGCGCCGCCGCGAGGCGCGCTCCGCGAAGGACTTCGGCGAGGCCGACCGGCTGCGCGGCGAGATCGACGCCGCGGGCTGGGAGGTACGGGATGTCGCCGAGGATCCCGGCTTCCGGCTCGTCCGCAAGTGACCCGCGAGCAGGTCTACGGCCGGCGGCCGGTCAGGGAGGCGCTGCGCGGGCCGCGCGAGGTGCTCGAGCTCTGGGCGACGGAGCGCGCGGTAAAGGCGGAGCCGTGGCTGCGCGACGGGCCGCGCGTCCAGGTGAAGCTCGAGCGCGACCTCTCGGAGGCGGCTGGGTCGCGCGACCACCAGGGCGTGCTCGCGTGGGT
>JAFAIV010000126.1 GCA_019236545.1 Actinomycetota bacterium
GCGCCCCCGCGCTCGAGCGTCTCGATCCGCTCGACCCGGGCGAGCACGGCGCGCGCCTCCTCCATGCCTCGAGGGTAGGCGGCGAACCGTCACGTGTCCGTGTCAGCTCGCGCGCGTGAGGAGCTCGGCGACCGGGGTCGGACGAGCACGGAGAGCGAGCAGCGTCTCGTCGAGCTCGCGGACGAGCCGGCGGCGGTCGCCGTGGAGGAGCACCTCGACGAGGAGGCGGCGCAGCAGCTCCTCGGTCGGCTCGCGGAAGCGGTCGAGCAGGTCGGCGCGCTCCTGCGGCGTCGCGCCGAGGAGCGCTGCGGCGCGAATCGAGGCCGCCCATGCGCCATCGCCCTCGCCGAGCGCGGAGTCGAGGGCGCAGCGCAGCTGCTCGCTCCGGAACGGCTCGCTCTGGAAGAGGGCGAGCTCCCACCGGTCGAGCGCGTCGCCGAGCCGCGCGTCGTCGTCGGCGATCCCGAGCCGCGGGCGCAGGTCGGCGACGACGGTGGCGCGGAACGGGTCGAGCCGGGTCGGCTCTCCGGGCGGCGCGGTCGCGGCGATCGGCAGCACGGGCCGGATCCCGTACGGCCGCCAGTCGAGCCGCTCGAAGAGGACGGGGCCGGCAGCGACCGGCGCGGAGGTGGCGAGCCGGATGGCGGTGACGGCGTCGGCGAGCTCGGCGGGCGCGTCCGGCGCCTCGTCGGCGCCCTTCTCCAGCGGCCGCTCGAGCTCGATGACGCAGAGCCGGTCGGGCTCGCGGCCGAAGCCGCGCGGGAGCAGGCCCGCCGACTCCGGCCAGAGCGCGGAGAGCTCGCCGGCCGCCGCGGCGCGGACGCGGATGCCGTCGCCGAGGTCGATCGTCGTGCCGACGGAGACGCCGACGAGCGGCGCGACGGCGCCGTAGGAGTGGCCGTCGCCGAAGAGCGACTCCGCGAGCTGCTCCCACGCGCGGTCGAAGGCGCTGTCGTCCCAGTCGAAGCCGCCGCAGCTCTCGGCGGTGCCGATCAGCAGCGGCACGAGGACGCTGCGATAGACGGCCTTCGCCTCGTCCCGCGACGGCCCCTCGTGCGCGTGCGCGTAGATTCGCGCGGCGGGCTCACGGAGGAGGTCGGCGACGGCGTCCTTGACGTCCTGCCGCTCGTAGAGCCGGTCGGCGCGTGCCTCGACGAAGCCGCGGACGAGCGGGCGGTACTCGTAGAGCGTCGGCCGGTCGTACGAGCCGTGCTCCTCGAACGCGAAGGGGAGGTCGGCCCCGGACTCGAGCTCGGCCGTGAAGACGGCGAAGGCGCCGAGGCAGAAGCGGCGCAGCGTGTCGTGGAGGTGCGGAGCGCGCATCCCGGAGGGACCTCTACGACGGCGGGGCGTTGCCTCCTACCTGGCAGCCGGGGCACCAGTACGCCGTGCGGGCGGCGTCGCCCTGCGCATGGGAGCGGATGACGGCGCCGCAGCGGCGGCACGCACGGCCGACGCGGCGGTAGACGTGGCGGAGCGGGCGCGTCCCGGCGACGCTCGCGCGCATCAAGCGGTGCGCCGCCTCGAGGACGGCGCGCAGGTCGTCGTCGGAGACGTCGGCGAGCGAGCGCCACGGCGAGACCCGGGCCTCCCAGAGCGACTCGGCCTTCCAGATGTTCCCGATCCCCGCGACGAGGCGCTGGTCGAGGAGCGCGTCGCCGACCTGGCGCGCCTGCGGCGCGGCGCGGAGGCGCGCGAGCATCCCGTCGAGGTCGGGCGGCTCGGCGAGGATGTCCGGGCCGAGCCGCGACGCGACGCCCGGGCGGACGCCTCCGTCGAGCTCGAGAACGGGCCCGTTCCAGAGGACGGCCTCGTGGCGCTCGCCGCGGAGGACGAGCCACGGCCGGCCCGCGCGTCTGGCGCCCCGCGGCTCGACGCGCCAGCGGCCGGTCATCCGTAGGTGGCTGCGCAGGACGAGGCCGCCCTCGAAGCGGAGGAGCAGGTTCTTCCCGACCGCGTCGACCGCCTCCAGCCGCAGCCCGTCGAGCCGCTCGGCCAGGTGCTTGGTCGCGGCGCGCGGGTGCGGCGTCTCCACCTGCACGCGCTCACCGACGAGCACCTGCAGCCGGGCGGCGGCGCGATGGAGCGAATCGCCTTCCGGCATGTGGGGAAGCCTACGATTCGGTCGTGACCAGACCGTTCATCGGCGTGCGCTGGTGGCTCGGAGCAGCGTTCGCGGTGGTCGCCGCGACGTCGACGGCGATCGTGGTCTCGCAGTTCTCGAGCCGGTCGGAGCAGGAGTTCCGCGCGAAGGCGCAGACGCTGGCGGCGGGGGACGCCGTCCTCGCCGCGACGGACATCGCGAGGGCCGAGCGGAACGGGAGCCTCGTGCGGTCGCTGCCGGTGATCGCGCGGACGCAGAACCTCGAGCTCTGGGTCTACGGGCAGGACGGCTCGCAGCTCGGCGCCGCAACGCCGCGCGGGCCGGGCATCGCGCTTCCGCGCTGGGCGCACGCGGCGAAGGCCGATGCGCTCCACGGCAACCGGACGGTCGAGAGCACGCCGAGCGGGGGCAGCGTCATCGTCGACCTGCCGCTCCACGCCGGCCGCACCGCAGGCCTCGTCGCGATCTCGCTCCGCCCGGACGTCGCGGCGGCGATCGGGATCGTCAGCGACCAGGCGCTCCGCGCGGGCGTGATCGCGGGCGTGATCGGCGTCCTCGTCGGCCTCCTGCTCGCGCAGCTGATCGCGCTGCGGCTGCGCCGGCTCGCGAGCGCCGCGGAGGCGATCGCGCTCGGCGACTTCGAGACACCGCTCCGCTACCACTTCCGCGACGAGTTCGGCGCGCTCGCGCAGAGCTTCGACCGGATGCGCCGCCAGCTCCGCCGCTCGTTCCGCCGCGTCGAGGTCGAGCGCGACCGCCTGCGGATGCTCCTCGAGCGGCTGCACGAGGGCGTGCTCACCGTCGATCAGGACCTCGTCGTCCACTTCGCGAACGCGGAGGCGCGGCGGCTGCTCGGAGGGCGGCTCGCGGAGGGCGACCCGTTGCCGGAGCCGTGGCTCGGCTTCTCGCTGCGCGGGTTCGCGGACGGGCTGTTCGGCGACCGGGCCGAGCCGGCGCAGGTTCACGTCTCGCCGGACGAGGAGCATGCGTTCGGCCTCGTCGGCATCCCGGCGCAACCGGAGACGGACTGGGCGCTCGTCGTCATCGACGACCTGACGGAGCAGGAGCGGCGCGAGCTCGCGGAGCGCGAGTTCGTCGCCAACGCCGCGCACGAGCTGCGGACGCCGCTGACGACGATCATCGGCGCGGTCGAGGTGCTCCAGGCGGGCGCGAAGGACGACCCGCCGGAGCGCGACCGCTTCCTCGGCCACATCGAGCGCGAGTCCGGCCGGCTCGCGCGCCTCGCTCGCGCGTTGCTCACGCTCGCGCGGGCGCACTCGGGCCAGGAGCAGCCGCGCGCCGAGCCGGTCGAGCTGGGCCCGCTGCTGCGCGAGGTCGCGGACTCGCTGCGACCGCACGAGGGCGTCGCGGTGGACGTCGAGTGCGCGCCGGGCCTTGGCGCGGTCGCCAACCGCGACCTGCTGGAGCAGGCGCTCCGGAACCTCGCCGAGAACGCGGCGAAGCACACTGCACGGGGCCGCGTCGTCCTGCGGGCGTCCGCCGCCGACGGGTCGGTGTCGCTGGAGGTCGAGGACACGGGCCCTGGGATGACGCCCGAGGTGCAGCGCCACGTCTTCGACCGCTTCTACCGCGGCGAGCGCGACGCCGACGGCTTCGGGCTGGGGCTCGCGATCGTCCGCGAGTCGGTGCGGACGCTCGGCGGCCGGATCGAGCTCGAGTCGTCGTCGGGCGAGGGAACGTGCTTCCGGATCGTGCTCGAAGGCGCGCGGCTGCGGGAAGAGGTGGCGGTGTGAGCGAGCGGATCCTCCTCGTCGATGACGACCCGGGCGTGCGCGACGTCGTCGCGTTCACGCTGCGGCGCGAGGGCTTCGAGGTGGACGAGCAGCGCGACGGGCCGGGCGCGCTCGAGGCGGGACGCGGCGGCGGCTACGGGCTCGTCATCCTCGACGTCATGCTCCCCGGC
>JAFAIV010000159.1 GCA_019236545.1 Actinomycetota bacterium
CGGACGCCGCGCGTGCCCTCGTTCAGCCCGCAGACGACGGCGTCGGGCCGGGCGACGCGCGCCATCTCGCGCACCATCCGCTCGAGATCGAGCGCGTGGTGGAGCGTGGCGACGCAGTAGACGACGTCGAAGCTCGCGTCCGCGAACGGCAGGTGCTCGCCGTCGGCCTGGACGCGCGCGAACTCGCCGTAGAAGGCGCCGCGCCCGAGGCCGATCTTCGGGTCGGTGAGGATGTCGGTGGCGACGTACTCGCAACCGCGCTCGAGCCAGAAGCGGGACGCCCACGCCTTCGCGGCGCCGAGCTCGAGCACGCGGAGGCCGGTGCGGCCCTCGACGTAGCCGAGCAGCGTGCGGATCGCGTGGCTGTTCGAGTGCCAGTTGAGGTCGTCCCAGCCGAGCTCCTCGTTGACGAACGGGAGGACGCGGTCGACGGCGTCATCCGGCTCGTACCAGGACTCCTGCCGCGCCTTCTCGACCCAGCCGGCGGCCTCGCCGAGCTTCTCGCGCGCGCCCGGGAGATCCTCGTGGAGCATGAGCGGGATCCCGTCCGCGACGGCGAAGCGGCGGCCGCACTCCGCGCACGAGTAGCCGTCCTCCCCGCCGGCCAGCTCGGCACGGCAGAAGGGGCAGCGGAGGAGCTCGAGGAGAGGGGTCTGCACGTCGGGGGCCGCTGCCACGCTAGCCGAGAGCCCATGCCGCATACACAGGGTTAACAGCGTTTGGTTACCGTGCTTCCGTGACGATCGCGGCCGTGGCACTCGCCGCGCTCCCGGTGTCGTTCCTCGTCATCCGGGGACTGCTGCGGACCCCGGCGGCGCTGCGCTTCGTGAACGCTCCGAGCGCGGAACGGTGGAGCGCGCGCTCGACCCCGCTGCTCGGCGGCTTCGGCATCTTCACCGGGATCCTCGTCGCCTCGGGCCTCGCGGTCGCCACCGGCGCGCTGCCGGTCGGCTGGCGCCTCGCGGGCGTCGTCGGCGGCTGCGCGATCCTCTTCGTCGCCGGGGCGATCGACGACATCCACCACCTCAGCCCGCTCGCGAAGATCGCGGCGCAGGTCGGCGCTGCGGCGGCGGTGCTCGGGGTCGGGATCCACGTCGAGCTGATCCACAACCGCGTGATCGGGACGGTGCTCGCGCTCGTCTGGCTGATCGGGATGACGAACGCGTTCAACCTGCTCGACAACATGGACGGCCTCGCCGCGACGCTGGCGACGATCTCGTGCGCGTTCTTCGCGATCGACGCGTTCACCGTCCACCCGCGGCCGCTCGTCCAGCTCGTCTCGCTCGCGATCTGCTTCGCCTGCCTCGGCTTCCTCCCGTACAACCTGCGCCTGCGCGGCAAGGCGGAGGTCTACATGGGCGACAGCGGCAGCCAGGTGCTCGGCTTCGGGCTCGGCGCCCTCGGCCTCGCCTCCAGCTGGACGGTCGCCGGCTCGACCGTGGCGACGCTGCTGCTGCCGATCCTCGTCCTCGCGGTGCCGATCCTCGACACGACGCTCGTCACGGTCGTGCGGCTGCTGGAGGGGCGGTCGGTGACCCAGGGCGGCCGCGACCACACCTCGCACCGGCTCGTCTACCAGGGGCTGTCGGACAAGCGCGCCGTCGTGCTGCTGGCCGTGGTCTCGGCGGCGCTCGGGATGACGAGCCTCGCGTACAAGGTGCTCGACTCGACCGCGCTGACGATGGTCGGCGTCCTCGTCACGTTCGCCTTCCTCGTCCAGTTCGCGAGCTACCTCGCAGGCGTCGGCCAGGGCGCGCCGACCGCCACGACGGCGAGCGGGCTGATGCGGTCACTCGTCGTGAACCGGCGCCGGCTCGTCGAGGTGCTCGTCGACTTCGCCCTCTGCAGCGCCTCGTTCACGGCCGCGTTCATGATCCGGATCGGCGCGACGAGCTTCACGAACGCCTCGTTCGAGTACGTCTTCTACCGCACGTTGCCGGCGCTGCTCGTGGCCCGCTACCTCGCCTTCATCGCGTTCGGCCTCTACCGCGGCGTCTGGCGCTACGCAGGCGCGGTCGACGCGGCTCGGGTCGTCGGGGCGGTCGTCGTCTCGGAGGCGGCGGCGTTCCTCTTCATCTGGGGGTCGATCGGCTGGCACCAGTTCCCGCGCGGCACGTTCGCGATCGACGTCTTCCTCTGCATCTTCCTGATCGGCGCCGCCCGCTTCTCCGAGCGCGGAGTCGCGCACGCGATCCGCAGCTTCGTCGCCCGCGACGCGCGGCGGCGCGTGCTCATCGTCGGCGCCGGCCGCTCCGGGCGGAGCCTCCTCCGCGAGCTCCGCGAAACGCCCGGCGAGCTCGTCGTCGGCTTCGTGGACGACGACCGCGCGCTGCTCAAGCGGCGGATCCAGGGCGTGCCGATCGTCTCGGGCCTGGACGAGATCGGCTGGGCGATCGGCCGCGTCAACCCCGACGCGGTGCTGGTGACGATTCCCGACGCGCCGCGCGAGCGGCTCGACGGCGTCGTCGAGGCGTGCTCCCGCGCCGAGGTCGCCTGCCGGTTCGTGAAGCGCGAGATCGACCTCGACCCGGCGTTGTTCCTGGGCGCAGCGGTCGAGTGAGCTCCGTCACGACGGCCGAGCGCGCCGAGACGCGCGCGCTGAGCGACCGCCTGCTCGCAGCCCTGCCGCTGACGAGCGTCTACGTCTGGCTCTGCACCGTCTACCTCGTCGAGGCCTGGGGGCGGCTGACGCCGTGGCTGTTCGACGACGAGCTCAAGGCGACGCAGATCGCGCGCGGGATCGCGGCGAGCGGGCGGCCGATGCAGCGCGGCCAGCACGTCGGCTTCGACTCGCTCTACGAGTACGTCACCGCGCCCGTCTGGCTGATCCACGACGTCGCGAACGCGTACTCCGGGGTCAAGTACCTCGACGTCTTCCTGATGGCGGCGGTCGTCTTCCCGACGTACTTCCTCGCGCGGATGATCGTCGGGCGGACGGCGGCGCTCTTCGCGGCGGCCGGCGCCGGCGCGATCCCGTCGCTCGCCTACAGCGGCTACCTCGTGGAGGAGAACGTCGCGTACCCGTATGCGGCGCTCTGTTTCTTCCTGATCGCGAAGGCGCTCGTCGAGTGGCCGCGGAACCGGCGCTGGGCGGTCGGCGCGGGCGTCGCCTGCGTCGTCGCACCGGCGGTGCGCGGCGAGCTCGCGGTGCTGCCCGCGATGTATGTGCTCGCGGTGCTCTTCCTCGCGTGGACGAGCACGTGGGCGCGCGAGCGGCGGAAGGACTGGACAGGCGGCGACTGGGCCGGCTTCGTCGCGCTCCTCTTCGGCGCGATCTTCCTCGTCAGCGCGGTGCTGACGAGCGCGTCGCACAGCTGGGCCTGGGCGACGCAGTTCTACAAGCACCGGATGATCGACCAGACCGGCTGGGCCGCGGGGGCGCTCGCGATCGGGATCGGCGTCATCCCGCTGATCGCCGGGCTCGCGTCGCTCTTCCGCCTGCCCGGAGAGGCGCCGTCGCGGCGGCTGCGCGCCTTCCGGATCGTGCTCGTCAGCGCCCTGATCACCTTCGGGCTCTACACCGCCGTGAAGGCCGCGTATCTCTCGGCCGTCTTCGCGACGCGCGTCGAGGAGCGGAACCTGATCTACATCTCGCCGCTCCTCTTCATCGGAACCGCCCTGCTCCTCGACCGGAGGACGGTCAACCGCTGGGCGCTCCTCGGCTGCGGCGCGTTCGGCGCGTACCTCGTCCTCTACGCCGTCTACCACCCGACGCAGTACCCGTACGAGATGAACGTCCAGCTCTACTCGGACGCGCTCGGGCTGGCGATCCTCCAGCAGGCGAACCGGACCGCGCCGTTCTACTGGACGCCGCAGGACGCGCGCTGGGTGCTGCTGGGGATCGTGGTCGTCGGGACGCTCGTGATCGCGCTGCTCCCGGTCGTGCGGCAGCGCGCGGCGCGGGTGGCGGGCGCGCTCGCGGTCGCGCTCGGCGTCGCCGTCGTCACCTGGTCGCTGACAGGCGAGATCGCGGCGGCCTCGGGGGGCAACCGCACCGGCCAGCTGTTCGCGAACACCCTCAGCCCGACCGGCCAGCCGTACTCCTGGGTCGACCAGACGACGCACGGGGCGCCCACGCTCTACGAGGGCGAGGGCGAGTACGACCAGGATCCCGAATGGCTGGTCGAGTTCTGGAACCGGTCGATCGTCTCCGTCGGCAGCCTCGACGGCACCGTCGGCGGGCCAGGCCCGGCGGGCGCGCCGAACGTCCTCCCGAACGGGAAGCTCTACTGGGGCCTCGACCCGAAGGTGCAGACGCCCTCGTACGGCTACGCGGTCGAGGACTGGCCGTGCGTCGACTTCGAGGGCGCGACCGCCGCGCGCCACTGGCGCCTCGCGGGCGGCACGCCACATCTCTGGAAGCTGATCCGGCTGACGCAGCCGAACCGGCTCCGCTCCACGTGCAGCGGGATCTATCCGGACGGCTGGACCGGCTCGAACGACAGCGAGTACTTCCGCTTCGGCCAGGGGCAGGGCTGGCTGCGCGTCGCGATCGCGCGCCCGGCGCCGGGCAACGCCGCCCCGACGAACGTCCACGTCCTGCTCGGCTCGCTCGTGAACGGCCCCGACCGCGAGCCGGTCTACGGGAGGACGCTCGTGGAGAAGTCGGTGCACCTGAAGAGCGGCGACGCGACCACGGTGTGGATCCGCTCACCGCTGCAACGGTTCGCGGCGCGGGTCGTCGTCGACGTGAAGTTCGAGCCGCACCTCGTCGTCCCGCCGAGCGACCCGAGCTACGGCGACGTCCGCCAGCTCGGCGTCCAGCTTCACTACGCCGTCGTTCGGAAGGCAGCGCACAGGTAGCTGAAGCGCGCGCGGAGGAGCGCGCGCGCCAGCGGGCCGGTGCGCTCGAGGGCGCGCACGACGGCGGCGGGCGGCGCGTGCCGCTGCGGAAAGAGGAACGGGTGGAGGACGAGGCGGTCGAAGCCGGCGGCCTCAAGGTCGGCGCGGACGTCGTCGACGCGGTACTGGCGCGGGTTGAGGTCGAAGACGAGCTTCGTCTCCGTGAAGCCGCCGACGCGGCGGAGGAGCTCGCGCCGGTCGCGCGCGTAGTAGACGGCCCGGAAGATCGTCGTCGCCTGCACCGGCTCGGGCGGCTCGTACCCGTTCAGGTCTCCCTCGACGACGTCGCGGCCCGCGGCGCGCGCGGACGCGACCATCTCCGGGCTCGCGTCGACGCCGAGATAGCGCTGCTCCGGGAGGAAGTCCGCGAGGCCGCCGTCTCCGCAGGCGAGGTCGAGGATGCGGTCGCCCGGCCGGAGCCGCGGGCCGAGCTCGACGACGAGCCGCGCGCGGTGCGCGAGGTAGCCGGCGGGGTCGGCGTACGCGGTCTGCGACCAGCTCATCGCCAGGCGAGCAGCCGTTCGGGGTGCTTGCGCAGGAAGCGGAGCATCGCCCGCGCGTGCCAGAGCGTGTGCCGCGTCAGGAAGCGCTTGTCGATCACCGCGGCGTACTCGTGGTGGACGATCGCGGCCGGGACGTACCAACGCTCCCAGCCCGCCTTCGCGGCGCGGTAGTTGAGGTCGATGTCCTCGACGTACATCCGGTAGCCCGCATCCCAGCCGCCGATCTGGTCGAGCATCGCCCGGCGGAGGAGCAGGAACGCGCCGAGCATCGTGTCCGTCTGCACCGGCTCGTCCGGTCGCTCGTCGAGGAGATAGTGGCGCCGCTGCCAGCGCTGCGGCGGGAAGAGCAGGCGCAGCGGCGTCCGCCGGATAAGCGTCGCACCGACGGTCGGGAAGCTGCGTCGCGAGGCCTGCCACGAGCCATCCGGGTAGAGCATCCGCGGCCCGGCGACGCCGGCGCGCGGATGCGCCTCGAGGAACTCGCGCAGCGTCTCGATCGCGCCGGGCGAGGGGATCGCGTCCGGGTTGGCGATCAGGACGAGCTCGTGCTGCGTGAGCTCGGCGCCGAGGTTCGCGTTCGCGGCGAAGGCGAGCGGCTTCTCGTTCTCGTGGACGCGCGTGCCGAGCGGGAGCTCCTCCGGGACCGAGCCGCGGATGTTCGCGATCACGAGCAGCTCGTCCACCTGGGGCGCGAGCGCAGGCAGGGAGCGTTCCAGCTCCGCCGCGTGGCCGTGCGAGACGACGACGGCGCTGACCCTCACGCGAGCGCCTGCTTGTAGACCTCGACCGTGCGTCGCGCGGTCTCGTCCCAGGAGAAGAGCTTCGCCCGCTCGAGCGCCTTCGCCGACCACGGCGCCGGATCGGCGAGGACGCGCGCGACGGCCTCTCCGAAGTCCTCGGGCTCGGCGTAGACGATCGCGTCGCCGCCGACCTCCTTCACGGCTGCGTCCGGCGTGGCGACGACGGGCGTCCCACACGCCATCGCCTCCGCGACCGGCAGGCCGAAGCCCTCGTAGCGGGTCGGGAAGAGCAGGACGGCCGCGCCCTGGACGAGCCTGACCAGCTCGCTCTCGGGCACGAACCCGAGCACCTCGGCACCGCGGCGGCGGAGGGCGGCGACGAGCTCCTTGTCGCGCTCAGGGCCGACCGAGACGAGCGTGCGGCCGACGGCCTGCGCCGCGTCGGCGGCGGCGAGCGGATTCTTGCGCGGCTCGACGGCGCCGACGAGCAGGAGGTAGTCGCCGCGCGGCCCCGGCGCGGGCGTGAAGCGCGGGTCGGTGGCGAGCGGCGTGACGACGACCTTCTCCTCCGGCAGCCGGTAGAGCTGGACGAGGTCGTCCTTCGTCCGCTGCGAGATGGCGAGCACGCGCCGGGCGGCGCGGGCGGACCGCGGCACCACGACGCGGAAGATGGCCGTCTCGCGGTGTCCCATCAGCGATGCGTCGCGCTCGAAGGACAGGTCCTGGACGGTCAGCACGGCGGGGCACGGGACGCGCAGCGGCAGCGAGTGGACGAAGTGCGCGAGCTGAGGCCGCAGGCGGCGGAGCAGGAGCGGGACGCGGAGCGCCATCCGGAGCTCCTGCGAGCGCGCGGGCAGGTGCACCGGCTCGACGCCCTCCGGGACGAGGTCGGGGCGGCGCGTGATCGCCGCGATCCGCAGGCCGACGGCGTGCGCCGGGAGCGCGCGCAGAAGCTCGCGGACGTACGTCTCGTCGCCGGTGCGCTGGCGGCCGAGGACGTCCGCGTCCACGACGACGAGCGGGTCGCTCACCCGGCGGCCTCGCGGTAGACGCCGATGGTGCGGCGCGCGGTCTCCTCCCAGGAGAACGCTTTCGCGCGCTCGAGGCCGCGCGCGCGGAGGTCGTCGCGGCGCGATCCGGCCTCCTCTATCCCGGCGGCGATCGCGGCCGGGATCGAGGAGGCGATCTCCCGCCGCGACGATCTGCGCGAGCGGGGCCTCGCTCGCGCGGCGCAGTTCTCCTGGGAGGAGTCGGCGCGGCGAACGGTCGAGGTGTACGAGGAGGCTATGAGTGGCTGACCCGCTCGTGGTGATCGACGCCGACGTGCTCGGGCGCCAGCGCACCGGCGACGAGACGTACGTCCGCGAGCTCCTGCGCGCCCTGCCCGCGCACACGGACGGACT
>JAFAIV010000189.1 GCA_019236545.1 Actinomycetota bacterium
CCTCGCTGAACCTCCGCCGCCGCGCCATCACGCTCCCTTGCCCAGGTCGGCAACATCTAATCGCTTTTCCTCGCCCGTCGCGCGGTCGCGGACGTCGACCTTGCCGTCCTCGAGGCTCTTCTTGCCCGCGGTGACGCGGATCGGGCACCCGATCAGGTCGGCGTCGGCGAACTTCTCCCCCGCGCGCTGGTCGCGGTCGTCGAGGAGGACGTCGAGACCCGCTGCGGACAAGGTCTCCGCGGCGCGCTCGGCGATCTCCTCCGCGCCGGGGAGCGCGACGACGTGGGCGTCGTACGGCGCGATCGCGCGCGGCCAGACGATCCCGTTCTCGTCGTTGAACTGCTCGACGGCGGCGGCCATGATGCGCGCCGGCCCGATCCCGTAGCTTCCCATGACAACGGCCTTCTCCCTCCCGTCCTCGTCGAGAAACGTCGCGCCGAGCGGTTCGGAGTAGCGGGTGCCGAGCTTGAAGATGTGGCCGACCTCGATCGCGGTCTGGAAGCGGAGCGCGCCGCCGCACTCGGGGCACGTGTCCGTCTCGGCCGACTCGCGCAGGTCGGCGAACTCGGGCTCGAAGTCGCGGCCGGCCTCGACGCCGCGTAGGTGCCAGCCGTCGCGGTTCGCGCCGGCGACGAACTGCCCCTCGCGCAGGGCGAGGTCGGCGACGATCCGGCCCTTGAAGCCGATCGGGCCGAGCGAGCCGCCGGAGGCGCCGAACGCGGCCTTGATCTGCTCGTCGTCCGCGGGCCAGACCGGCTCACCGAGCGCCGCGGAGAGCTTCGCCTCCTCGAGCCGGTCGTCGCCGCGGACGAGCGCGAGCACGACCGAGCCGTCCTGCGTGACGTGTGGCATCGCCTTCGAGGTCGCAGTCGGGTCGATCGAGAGGAACTCCGCGAGCGCGTCGATCGTCGTCGCGCCGGGCGTCTCGATCTCCTCGGGCGCGTCGAGCCGCTCGGGGAAGACGGGAGCGCGCGGTGTCGTCGTCGCGACCTCGATGTCGGCCGCGTAGTCGCAGTTCTCGCAGGTGACGAGCGTGTTCTCTCCCGCGCCGGCGGGGGCCAGGAAGTCCCGCGACTCCTTGCCGCCCATCATCCCCGGCTCGGCCGGGACGTCGTGGGTGACGAGGCCGCAGCGGTCGAACGTCCGGTGGTAGGCGCCCCGCTGCTTCTGGAAGGCCACGTCCAGACCGGCCTCGTCCCGGTCGAACGAGTACGCGTCCTTCATGATGAACTCGCGCAGCCGGATCAGCCCCTTGCCGGGCCGCGGCTCGTCCCGCTCCTTGATCGCGATGTGGTAGAGCATCTGCGGCAGCTGCCGGTAGCTCTGGAGCTCGCGCGCGTGGAAGGTGACCGTCTCCTCGTGCGTCAGCGGCAGGACGTAGTCGGCACCCTTGCGGTCCTTGAGCCGGAAGATCTCCTCGATGAAGTCGCGGCCGGTCTGCTGCCAGAGCTCGAGCGGCGTCAGGACGGGCATCAGCATCTCCTGCGCGCCGATCCGGTCCTGCTCCTCGCGGATGATCTGCTCGACCTTGCGGTAGACGCGCCAGCCGAGCGGCAGGAACGTCCACACGCCGGCGGCGACCTGGCGGATGAATCCGCCGCGCACGAGCAGCTTGTGCGAGACGGCGTCGGCGTCCGACGGCGCTTCGCGCAGGGTCGGCAGGAACAGCTGTGAAGCCCGGGCGATCATCGGTCAGCCCGGGAGACTATTCGAGCGGGATGGCCGACATCTCGGCCATCGCAAGCGCGGCGGGCTTCGCCATCTTCAGGCGCTTCGGGCGGTGCATCCCCTCGGAGATCCACTTGTCGATCTCGTGGAAGAGCTCGTCGATGAGGATGTCGCTGCTGACCTTCTTCAGGACGCGGCCGTGCGCGTAGATGAAGCCGACGTCGCGGCCGCCAGCGATCCCGAAGTCGGCGTCGCCGGACTCGCCGGGGCCGTTGACGGCGCAGCCGAGGACCGCGACCTCGAAGGTCCGGTCGGGGTACGCCTCGAGCCGGCGCTCGACCTCCTCGGCGAGCGTGTGCACGCCGACGTTGTCGCGGCCGCAGGACGGGCAGGCGATCATCACGGGCCCGCGCTCGCGCAGCCCGAGCGCCTTGAGGATCTCGTACGCCGTCTTCGGCTCCTCGACAGGGTCGGCGGAGAGCGAGACGCGGATGGTGTCGCCGATGCCCTCGGCGAGCAGCGTGCCGATGCCGACCGCGCTCTTGATCGAGCCGGCGAAGACGGTGCCGGCCTCGGTGACGCCGAGGTGGAGCGGGTAGTCGACCTTCTCCGAGAGCATCCGGTAGGCGCGGATCATCGTCGGCACGTGGCTCGACTTGACCGAGATCTTGAAGTCGTAGTAGTCGAGGCTCTCGAGCAGGCGGACCTCCTCGAGCGCGGCCTCGACGAGCGCCTCGGCCTGGTCCTTGTGCGCGAGGTCCTCGAGGTGCTTCGGCAGCGAGCCGGAGTTCGCGCCGATCCGCATCGGGATCCCCTTCGCCTTCGCGGCGCGGACGACCTCGGCGAGCTTGTCGGGGCCGCCGATGTTGCCGGGGTTGATGCGGACGGCCGCGACGCCCTGCTCGATCGCCTTCAGCGCCAGGCTGGCGTTGAAGTGGATGTCCGCGATGATCGGGACGGGCGAGAAGCGGACGATCTTCCCGAGCGCCTCTGCGTCCTCCGTCTTCGGAACGGCGACCCGGACGATTTCGCAGCCGGCGCTGGCCAGCTCGGCGATCTGGGCGGTCGTCGCCGGGACGTCGTGCGTCTTCGTCGTCGTCATCGACTGCACGACGACGGGCGCGCCGCCGCCGATCTTGACGCCCCCGACCTCGATCTGGCGCTTGCTCGCCACCGTGGATCAGTCTAGCCAGGAGGCTTCCGGGCGATCTTCAGCGGACGCTGAGGCGGCGCTCAGCGCGGGACGCCGCCGCTCACGTCGTTCGAGAGCGCGATCACCCAGATCAGCAGGATCAGCGCGAAGCCGACGACGCTGACCCGCTCGTAGATCTCGCGCGCGAGCGCGCGGCGGCGGACGGCCTCGATCAGCGAGAAGAGGATGTGGCCGCCGTCGAGCGGCAGCAGCGGCAGCAGGTTCAGCAGCGCGAGCGACATGCTCACGAAGCCGAGGATCTGCAGGTACCAGTTGAAGCTGACCTTCAGCGCCGCCGCCGAGACGCGCGCGATGCCGACGACGCTCGTCACCTGGCCCCGCGAATGGCCGCCGAAGATCGAGGCGATCGCCGAGACGGTGCCGGAGACGACGTGCCAGCAGTCGGAGGCCGCGGTCGTCGCCGCCCGCCCGGCCGGGTAGCTGACGAGCCGCGCCGCGGGCTCGAAGCCCCAGATCCAGCGGTCGCCCGAGCGGATCGTCGGCTTCGGCCCGAGGGTGACGAGGCGGCCGCCGCGGCGGACGGTGACGGTGATCGGCCGGCCGCGACTCGAGCGGATGTCGCGCGAGACGGCGTCGAAGGTGCGGGCAACGCGGCCGTCGACCGCGACGACGCGGTCTCCCGGCTGGAGACCCGCGGCGGCGGCCGGCGTGTTCGCGGAGACGACCGCGACCTCGGTGCTCGGCGTGCTCGACGGCGCGCCCGTGAGGTAGACGGCGAAGAAGATGACGAAGGCGACGACGACGTTCGCGAGCGGGCCGGCGGCGATGATCGCGATCCGCTTCCATGTGGGCTGGTGCCAGTAGGCGTCCGGGCCCGTGCCCTCCTCGACGTCGCGGAGCGAGCGCTGGGCCGAGCGGAGGGAGAGCTTCGTCAGCGAGGCCGCGGCGACGTCCTCGCGGAGCTGCGGCAGCGCCTCGCGGGCTGCGGCGAAGTCGTCCCGGTCGAGCGCGCGGCTGACGCGGCGGACGGGCGCGGTCAACTGCGGCGCCTCGCGGAGCGCCGGGCTGAACGCCGCCTCGACGTCGCGCCCCGAGGGCCGGTTCATTCCTGGGATGCGGACGTAGCCGCCGAGCGGGATCGCGCCGAGCCCGTACTCGACGCCGTTGCGCTCGAACTTCGCGATCGCGGGCGGGAAGCCGATGTAGAAGCTCCGCGGCCTGCTGCCGACGGCGCGCGCGACGAGGAAGTGGCCGAGCTCGTGCAGGAAGACGAGCAGGACGAGCCCGAGGACGACGACGAACCAGGTCATACGGCGGCGAGGCTCCTCTCCGCCAGCTCGCGGGCCTCGCGGTCGGCCTCCAGCAGGTCGTCGAGGTCGCGGGCGGGCGCGCCGTCGACGGCGGCGAGCGTCTCGCCGACGACCTCCGGGATGGCGAGGAACGGCAGGCGGCCGTCGAGGAAGGCGGCGACGGCGACCTCGTTCGCGGCGTTGTAGGCGCACGGCGCGGTGCCGGCCCTCTCCCCCGCCTCGCGCGCCAGCGCGAGCATCGGGAACGTCTCGGTGTCGGGCGCGCGGAACTCCAGCGTCAGCTCGGTCAGGTCGAGCGGCGCGAGCGGCGTCGCGGCGCGCTCCGGGTACGTGAGCGCGTACGAGATCGGGACGCGCATGTCGGGGTAGCCGAGGTGGGCGAGCGTCGCGCCGTCCCGGAAGCGGACGAGCGAGTGGACGATCGACGTCGGCTGGATCGCGACCTCGATCCGGTCGTACGGGATCCCGAACAGGAAGTGCGCTTCGATCACCTCGAGGCCCTTGTTGGCGAGCGTGGCGGAGTCCACCGTGATCTTCGGGCCCATGCGCCAGGTCGGATGCGCGAGGGCCTGCTCCGGCGTCACGTCGCGGAGCTCGTCGCGCGTGCGCCCGCGGAACGGGCCGCCGGAGCCGGTGACGACGAGCGTGTGCACCTGCTCGGGCGCGCGGCCCTCGAGGCACTGGTAGAGCGCGGAGTGCTCGCTGTCCACGGGGATGATCGTCCCGCGGCCGCCGACGAGCTCGCCGCCGGCGACGAGCGACTCCTTGTTGGCGAGCGCGAGCGGCACCTCGTTCTCGACCGCCCAGAGCGTCGCGTGGATCCCCGCGAAGCCGACGATCGCGTTGAGGACCACGTCCGGCCGGGCGCGCTCGAGGAGCTCCACGACGTCGCCGCCGACCTGCTTCAGCGGCGCATCCACGTCGTCGAGCGGCGTCGAGCCGGAGGCGACCGCGCAGAGCTCGAGCTCGGGATGCGCCTCGACGATCTCGATCGCCTGGCGCCCGATCGACCCCGTGGCCCCGAGGAGCGCGACCCGCTTCATCGGCTCAGTGTAGGGAGCTATCGGTACCCGAATGCGACGACGAGGTAGTACGCGGCAGCGCTCGCGAAGAGCAGCGCGTCGATGCGGTCGAGGACGCCGCCGTGCCCGCCGAGCAGGCGGCCGGTGTCCTTCACCTCCATGTCGCGCTTCAGGGCCGACTCGAACAGGTCGCCGATCACAGACGCGATCACGACCACGACGCCGAGCAGCACGGCCTGCCAGACGCAGAGGTACGTGTGCCGGTTGTCGTAGAGCGCGACGAACGACACGAACACCCCGCCGACGAAGCCGCCGATCAGCCCCTCCCACGTCTTGCTCGGCGACAGGCGCGGCGCGAGCCTGTGGCGGCCGACGAGCCGCCCGACGATGTACGCGAAGGTGTCCGCGGCGAACACCGTCAGCAGGACGGTGAACGTCAGCAGGCGCGGCTTGTCGTGGAGGTGGCGCAGGAGGACGACGAAGCCGAGCCCGAGCCCGATCCACGCCGCGCCGAGGACGGTCGAGCCGATCGCGGCAGTCGCGGGCGAGCGCACGCGGGCCATCGCCTCGAGCAGGAACGCGAGCGGGAAGACGGCGAGGAAGCCGCCGAGCAGCCAGAGCGGCCCGCCGGTCTCGGCGCCGACGAGCGCGAGCGCGACCGCGGCGTACATCGCCGGCGCGAGTGGCCGCAGCGGCCGCGCCATCGTCACGAACTCGTGCGTGGCGACGATCCCGGCGAACGCGACGAGCGCGAACAGCCACCAGCCGCCGAGCCAGACGAGGCCGAGCACGACGGGAAGGCCGACGACGCCGACCAGGATCCGGGATGCGAGGTTGGTCACCTGCCGCCGAATCTACGGCGTCGGCTCGCGTACTCCTCGATCGAGGCGCGGAACTCGTCCGGCCCGAAGTCGGGCCAGAGGGTCTCCGTGAAGACGAATTCCGCGTACGCCGACTGCCAGAGCAGGAAGTTGGAGACGCGCAGCTCGCCCGAGGTGCGGATGACGAGATCCGGGTCGGGCATCTGCGGTGCGTAGAGGTTCCGGGCGATCGCGGCCTCGTCCACGTCCTCCGCGGCGGTGCCGTTCTCGATCAGCCGTCGCGCCGCCTCGACGAGCTCCGCCCGGCCGCCGTAGTCGAACGCGATCCAGAGGTTGAGGCGCGTCTTCGCCGCGGTCGCCGCCTCGAGCGCGGCCATCCGCTCTTGGAGCCAGGCCGGCGCGCGGTCGCGGCGGCCGACGAAGCGGGTGCGGACACCCTGCGCGGCGAGGTCGTCGAGCTCGCGGTCGATCGTCTCCCCGAAGATCTCCATCAGCGCCTCGACCTCCTCGACCGAGCGCGTCCAGTTCTCGGTCGAGAACGCGTAGACCGTCAGCGACTCGACGCCGAGGTCGATCGCCGTCTCGACGACCGGCCGCAGCGCGCGCGAGCCGGCGCGGTGACCATCCGCGACGCCGAGCCCGCGCGCGCGCGCCCAGCGGCCGTTCCCGTCCATCACGATCGCGACGTTCGGCGCGAGCTCGGTCGCGACGGCTGCCTGCCCCGGTGCGGAGTGCGGCGCACTCTCCAGGGTCAGACCTCCATCACCTCGGCTTCCTTGTGCTTCAGGAGCTCGTCGATCTGCCTCGTGTGCTCGTCCGTCAGCTCCTGAACCTTCACCTCGCCGCGGTGCTCCTCGTCGGCTCCGACGTCGCCCTTGTCCACCAGATCCTTGAGGTGGCGCATCGTGTCGCGGCGGATGTCTCGGACGGCGACGCGATGCTCCTCGGCGAGGTTGCGCACGACCTTGACGAGCTCCTTGCGCCGCTCCTCGGTCAGCTGCGGGATCGGGAGGCGGATCAGCTTGCCGTCGTTCGACGGCGTCAGGCCGAGGTCGGACTCCTGGATCGCCTTCTCGATCGACTTGATCGAGCTCGGGTCGAACGGCTGGATCGTGAGCATGCGCGGCTCGGGGACGTTGATCGTCGCGAGCTGCCGCAGCGGCGTCGGCGTGCCGTAGTAGTCGACCTCGATCCGGTCGAGGAGGGACGCGGAGGCGCGGCCTGTGCGGACGGTGCCGAACTCGGAGCGCGCGTGCTCGACGGACTTGTCCATCTTGTCGCGCGCGGTTGCGATCAGCTCGTCGACGGTCGCCATCTGCCCTGTGCCCTCCTAGTCGGTCCGGATGATCGTGCCGACCTCCTCGCCGGCGACGACGCGGGAGACGTTCCCCTCCGCCAGCTCGAACACGTGGATGGTCAGCCTGTTGTCCATGCAGAGCGAGAGCGCGGTCGTGTCCATGACCTTCAGCCCTCGCTCGATCGCCTCCAGGTGCGTCAGCCGCGGCAGGAACGTCGCGTTCGGGTCGGTGCGCGGGTCGCTGTCGTAGACGCCCTGCACGCCGTGCTTCGCCATCAGGATCGCGTCCGCCCCGATCTCGAGCGCGCGCAGCGCCGCCGCGGTGTCGGTCGTGAAATACGGGTTGCCGGTGCCTGCGGCGAAGATGACGACGCGGCCCTTCTCGAGGTGCCGGATCGCGCGGCGGCGGATGTACGGCTCCGCGACCTCGGAGACCGTGATCGCCGAGAGGACGCGCGTCGCGGCGCCGTCCTTCTCCAGCGCGTCCTGGAGCGCGAGCGCGTTCAGGAGCGTGGCCAGCATCCCGGCGTAGTCCGCCGTGGCGCGGTCCATGCCCTCGGCCGCGGCGGCGAGGCCGCGGTAGAAGTTGCCGGCGCCGACGACGATCGCGACGTCCACGCCCTCGGCGCGGACGGCCGCGATCTCGTTGGCGAGGCTGCGCGTGACCGCGGCATCGATGCCGTGGTCGCGCGAGCCCATCAACGCCTCGCCCGAGAGCTTTAGGAGGACGCGCCGGAAGGCGGGCGCCCCGGACGCCGCGGACGAGACGGCTTCCTCGGGCTGGACGGTCATCCGGCGACGGAGAAGCGCTGGAACTCCAGCACCTCGGCCCCGGCCTCCTGCAGCACCTGGCCGACGTTCTTGCTGTCGTCGTGGATCCAGGGCTGGTCGGCCAGCACGTTGGCGCCGAAGAACCGCTTGTTCAGCATCCCGTCGACGATCTTCTC
>JAFAIV010000191.1 GCA_019236545.1 Actinomycetota bacterium
AGCAGCCGGTCGAGCGCGGCGCGGCGGCCTTCCTCGTCGGACGCGAGGATCATCTCCTGCACGACGGGGAGCCTCTCCTCGCCGAAGAACATGTGCTCGGTACGGCAGAGGCCGATGCCCTGGGCGCCGAACTCGCGCGCCTTCGCCGAGTCCTCCTGGTTGTCCGCGTTCGCGCGCACCTTCAGGCGGCGCGTCTCGTCGGCCCAGCCGAGGATCGTCTCGAAGTCCTCGTTGAGCTGCGGCGGCACGAGCGCGACCTCGCCGACGATGACGCGGCCGGTGCCGCCGTCGATCGTGATCACGTCGCCCTCGTGCAGGTCGTGGTGGCCGATGCGGACGGCCTTCGTGGCCATGTCGATCTCGAGCCCCTCGGTGCCGGCGACGCACGGCTTCCCCATCCCGCGCGCGACGACCGCCGCGTGGGAGGTCATGCCGCCGTGCGCGGTGAGGACGCCCTTCGACTGGATCAGGCCGTGGATGTCGTCCGGGGTCGTCTCCCAGCGGACGAGGATGACGGCCTCGCCGGCCTTGCCGCGCTCCTCGGCGGTGTCGGCGTCGAGGACGATCTTCCCGCTCGCGGCGCCCGGGGACGCGTTGAGGCCGCGGGCGGCGACCTCGAAGTGGGCGTTCTCGTCGAGCTGCGGGTGCAGGAGCTGGTCGAGCTGGCTCGGGTCGATGCGCGCGATCGCCTCCTCGCGCGAGATCAGGCCCTCCTCGGACATGTCCACGGCGGCCTTGATCGCGGCGGCGGCGGTCCGCTTCGCGGAGCGCGTCTGCAGGAGGTAGAGCTTCCCCTCCTCGACGGTGAACTCGACGTCCTGCATGTCGCGGTAGTGCTGCTCGAGCCGCTGCATCGTGTCGAGGAACTGGTCGTACGCCTCCGGGAGGTGCTGGCGCATCTCCTGGAGCGGCTGCGGCGTGCGGATGCCGGCGACGACGTCCTCGCCCTGCGCGTTGATCAGGTACTCGCCGTAGACGCCCTGCTCGCCGGTCGACGGGTCGCGCGTGAACGCGACGCCGGTGGCCGAAGTCTCGCCCTTGTTGCCGAAGACCATCTGGACGACGTTGACGGCGGTGCCGATGTCGTCGGGGATGTCGTACGTGCGCCGGTACACCTGCGCGCGCGGGGAGTTCCACGAGTCGAAGACGGCGGTGATCGCGCGGGCGAGCTGCTCGCGCGCGTCCTGCGGGAAGTCCTGGCCCGTCTCCTGCCGGTAGATCTCGCGGGCGCGCTCGACGCTGTCGTCGATGCTGAAGCGCTCGTGCGGGATCCCGTCGACCGTCTCGCCGAACATCTGGATGAGGCGTCGGTAGCAGTCGCGCGCGAACTCCTCGTTGCCGGTCGAGCGGGCGAGCCCGACGACCGCTTCGTCGTTGAGGCCGACGTTGAGGATCGTGTCCATCATCCCGGGCATCGAGATCGCGGCGCCCGAGCGGACGGAGACGAGCAGCGGGTCGTCGTGGTCGCCGAAGCGCTTGCCGGTCCTCTCCTCGAGGCGGCCGATGTGCTCGGCGACCTCCTCGTCGAGGCCGTCGACGTCGCCGCCGCCGGCCATGTAGGCGCGGCAGGCGTCGGTCGTGATCGTGAAGCCCGCGGGCACGGGGACGCCCAAATGGGTCATCTCCGAGAGGCCGATGCCCTTCCCGCCGAGGAGCTCGCGGCCTCCATCGGCCTTCTCGTCGAAGTCGTAGACGTACCTGGTCACGGTCGGAGATGTTGTCATACAGGTGACGATGACCAACCGGACGATCGTCGGCATCGGCGGATTCCCGAATGACCGGATGCTCGAGTACGTACTCGGGCTGGCGCGGGGCCGGAGGCTGCTCTACGTCCCGACCGCGGGGATGGAGGACGACGGCTGGGCGGTGCAGTGGTACGAGCGCCTCCAGGGCCGCGCCGAGATGTCGGTGCTGCGCTTCAACCCTTGGCCGCCGGCCGACCTGCGCGCGTTCACGCTCGCGCACGACCTCGTCCTCGTCCCCGGCGGGAACACCGCGAACATGCTCGCGGTGTGGCGCGTCCACGGCTTCGACGCGGTGCTGCGCGAGGCGTGGGAAGCCGGCGTCGTGCTGTGGGGCTGGAGCGCCGGGATGATCTGCTGGTTCGAGGCGGGCGTGACGGATTCGTTCGGCCCGCAGCTCGCGGGGATGCGCGACGGGCTCGGCTTCCTCCCGGGCAGCGCGTGCCCGCACTACGACGGCGAGGAGCGGCGGCGGCCCGTGTACCGGCAGCTCGTCGCCGACGGCTTCCCGCCCGGGATCGCGCTGGACGACGGCGCGGCGGCTCGCTACGACGGCACCGAGCTCGTCGAGGTCGTCTCGTCGGTGCCGCGGGCGCGCGGCTACCGGGTCGCCGCGGACGGCGAGAAGCCCTACGAAACCCACCCGTTGACCTCTTGAAGCCGTCCGGCGAGCGGTGCATGATCGGCGCTCGCCGCCACCAGAGGAAGGGGTCCGATCCAGATGAGAACGCTGCTCGTCGCGGCGCTGCTGTGCGCCGCCGCCGTCGCTGTGGGAACCGCCGCCGCGGGGCCGCCGCCCGCGGTCGATCCGTCGGTGGCGAGCGACGTCCCGCCGGGGCTCGCGAACCTCCCGTCCGCCCTGAGCCTCCCACCCGAGCTGCAGCGCCTGCTCGGAAAGGTGGCCCCGTTCATCAGCCGCTTCGCCGGGAGCTCGCGCGGCCTCGGGCCGCTCCGCTACCACGGAGGGCCTGTCCAGCACTCGCAGACCGTGTACGCGATCTACTGGATCCCGTCCGGCTACTCGATCGCGACGAACTACGACGGCTGGATCAACTGGTTCCTCTACAGCGTCGGCGTCGACAGCGGCAAGACGTCGAACGTCTACTACGCCGACACGCAGTACGGCGACACGTCCGGCCCCGGCGCGTACCGCGTCTCCTGGGGCGGCACGTACACCGACCGGAATCCCCTCCCCTCGAGCGGATGCACCGACAGCTACACGTCGGTGTGCGTGACCGACGCGCAACTCCAGGCGGAGCTCCAGAAGGCCATCGCGGCCGCGGGCTGGACGCCCGGGCCGAACAAGGAGTTCTTCGTCTTCACGGCCAAGGGGATCGGGAGCTGCTACAGCGCCGGCAGCTGCGCGTTCAGCAACTACTGCGCGTATCACAGCTGGTTCGGCAGCGGCTCGAGCACGACGATCTACGCGAACATGCCGTACGCGGACACGGCGCCGCCGGCGTGCGACGCCGGCGCCCAGTACCACCCGAACGGCAACGACGCCGACCCGGAGATCAGCCTGATCTCGCACGAGCAGAACGAGACGATCACCGACCAGTTCGGGAACGCCTGGTACGACCTCATCGGCTACGAGGACGGCGACAAGTGCGCCTGGATCTTCGGGGGCTCGACCGGGTCGACCGCGTACGGCCAGTACAACCAGACGATCAACGGCTACCACTACTACGTGCAGGAGGAGTACTCGAACGCGACGAGCTCCTGCGTCCAGACGGGCACCTAGGGCGTCCGGTCAGCGCCGTCGCCTGGCCCGGAACTCCGCGAGCCAGGCGACGGCGCGCAGCCCCATCCAGATCGGCGTCAGCAGGACGTAGAAGATGACGTCCGCGACGACGAGCAGGAGCCACCAGAGGATCCAGTAGCGGATCGGGATCTTCGGCTTGGCCTTCGTCACCGGGCGGGCGCCGGCTCGGTGCTGCGCTCCTCGACGACGCGCAGGACGCGGTGGGCCGTCTCCTCGATCGAGAGCTCGGAGATGTCGATCACGGGGCAGCCGAGCCTGCGGTGGAGCTTCGACGCCTGCTCGAGCTCCTCGTAGATCTCGAGCAGCTCGGCGTACTGGCGGTTGCGCGCGCCGCCGCCCATCGTGCGCACGCGAGCGCGGCGGATCTCGACGAGGCGGTTCGGGTCGATGGTCAGCCCGACGACCTTGCGCGGGTCGACCTCGAACAGCTCCTTCGGCGGATCGATCCCCTTCACGACCGGGACGTTGGCGGCCTTGTGGCCGAGGTAGCCGAGGTAGATCGAGAGCGGCGTCTTCGAGGTGCGCGAGACGCCGACGAGGACGATGTCCGCGGTGTGGAGGCCGCGGCCGACGCCGTCGTCGTAGCGGACGGCGAACTCGATCGCCTCCATGCGCTTGAAGTAGGCGCTGTTCAGGGGCGGCCGGGAGCCCGGCGTCATCTTCGCTGCCTGGCCGCTCACGCGGGCGACGGCCTCGATCGGCTGGCCGAGCAGGTCGCAGTAGTGGAGCTTGGCGCGGCGGCAGAGGGTGCGCATCGCGTCGCGGAGCTCGGGCTTGACGAGGGTGTAGACGACGACGGCCGGCCGGCCGCGCATCCGGTTGACGGCGATGTAGAGGTCGTCCTCGGACTCGACGCGCGGGTGCCGGATCTCGACGAACTCCTGCTCCGGGAACTGTGCCTCGAGCGCCTGCACGAGCCGGGCCGCGGTCTCGCCGGTGGCGTCGGAGACGACGTGGAGCTCGACCGGCGGGCTCGGTTTCGCCATGCGCGCGTCAGCGTAACGCTGCGATGGGCGCGACCTTGGCGTTCGTGAGCGCGACGAGGTCGGCGGGCGCGAGCTCGATCTGGAGACCGCGGCGGCCGCCGTTGACGACGACGGTGTCGTGGTCGAGGGCCGAGGCGTCGAGGTGCACCGGGAGCGGCTTGCGCGGCGCGATCGGGCTGATCCCGCCGGCGACGGAGCCGGTCGTCCGCTCGGCCTGCTGCTTGTCGGCGAGCCGGGCGCGCTTGCCGAGCCGGCCGAGGTCGAGGTGCGCGTGCGCCGGGACGAGCGCGAACGCGAGCGCGCCGTCGAGCGAGACGACGAGCGTCTTGAAGACGCGCGCGGGGTCGAAGCCGAGCTTCTCGGCCGCCTCCAGGCCGAAGGCGTCGGCGTTCGGGTCGAGCTCGTACTCGTGGAGGGTGAACGGAATGCCGGCCCGCTCCGCGGCGGCGATCGCGGGGGTCTTGGCGGCCATCGCGCGACCTTACCGCGGCGTTCGAGCGGGGCGTGGGTTCGGGCGGGGCGTCGCCCTGGGACCCATCCCAAACCCCCACCCACCCGCGGGGCAGCAAGCGTCGCACGGCTTCGCCGGCGCCGGAGTCGCGGCTCCTTGGCGGAAGGCCGGAATCTCGTCCACAGATAACCTCCGGCCCAGTGTTCGAGCCGGTGACGATGGACAAGATCGTCTCCCTGAGCCGCCGCCGCGGCTTCGTCTTCCCGTCCTCGGAGATCTACGGCGGCCTCGGCTCGACCTACGACTACGGCCACTACGGCGTCCTGATGAAGAACGCCATCCGCAGCGAGTGGCTCCGCTCGATGGTGCAGGAGCGCGACGACATCGTCGCCCTCGACTCCGCGATCATCCTCAACCCGCGCGTCTGGGAGGCGTCCGGCCACGTCGCCGGCTTCACCGACCCGCTCGTCGACTGCCGCACCTGCAAGCTCCGCTTCCGCGCCGACAAGCTCGAGGACTCCCAGTGCGGCCGCAAGCCGAGCAAGCGCCCCGGCGAGGCCTCCGACTGCGACCTGACCGAGCCGCGCCAGTTCAACCTCATGTTCGAGACGCAGGTCGGCGCGATGCAGGACGCGAGCTCGACCGCCTACCTCCGCCCGGAGACGGCGCAGGGCATCTTCATCAACTTCAAGAACGTCTCCCAGCTCGCGCGGCGCAAGCCGCCGTTCGGGATCGCCCAGGTCGGCAAGTCCTTCCGGAACGAGATCACGCCCGGCAACTTCCTCTTCCGCGTCCGCGAGTTCGAGCAGATGGAGATGGAGTTCTTCGTCCCGCCGGACCAGGCCGAGCGGTGGTACGAGTACTGGATCGCCGAGCGGCTGCGCTGGCACAAGAGCCTCGGCCTCCGCGACGAAAGCCTCCGCGTCCGCGAGCACGACGCCGAGGAGCGCTCCCACTATTCGAGCGGCACGAGCGACATCGAGTACCTCTACCCGATCGGCTGGCAGGAGCTCGAGGGCGTCGCCAACCGCGGCAACTTCGACCTCTCGCAGCACACGGAGTTCTCCGGGACGAAGCTCGAGTGGGTCGAGCAGGACGGCAACCGCTACACGCCGCACGTCATCGAGCCGGCGGTGAGCATCGAGCGGATCTTCGTCGCCCTCCTCTGCGACGCCTACGACGAGGAGGTCGTCGGCGAGCGCGACCGCACGGTGCTCCACCTCAGCCCGAGGGTCGCGCCGGTGAAGGCGGCGATCCTGCCGCTGATACCGCGCGACGAGGGGATGGCCACCCGCGCCCGCGCCCTCTACGAGGAGCTGCGCCGCTTCCACTCGGTCGAGCATGACGAGAGCGGCCAGATCGGCAAGCGGTACCGCCGCCAGGACGAGATCGGGACGCCCTGGGCGTTCACGGTCGACGAGCAGACGATCGAGGACGAAACCGTGACGGTGCGCGACCGCGACTCGCTCGCGCAGGAGCGGCTGCCGATCGGCGGCGTCCGCGCCTGGCTCGACGACGCGCTCGCCCGGGAGTGGCACCCGCCGGCACGCTCGTGAGACGCGTCCTCCCCGCACTCGCGCTCGTCCTCGTGCTTGCTGCTTGCGGCGGGACGAAGACGGTGACCGTCACGCAGACCGTGACGACGACCCGCACCGTCACGACGACTCCCTCGGCCGCGTCCGCTGCGGCCTGCACGGGTTCCGACCTCTCGGCGAGCTTCGACGTCGTCCAGGGAAGCGCCGGGGCCGGCCAGATCGCGTACCGACTGACGCTGACGAACGCGTCGCAGGCGCCGTGCTGGATCAGCGGCCTGCCGCAGGCGCAGCTCCTCGACGCTGCCGGCAAGCCGCTGCCGACCCATGTGATCTCCTCGCAGCGTGGCGTCGGGACGGCGGCGAGGATCGTCCTGCAGCCGGGCGCCGCCGCGACCGCCGATGCCCGCTTCTCGCCCGACGTCGCAGGGACCGGCGACCAGCAGTCCGGGCAGTGCCAGCCTCAGGCCGCGACGCTGCGCGTGACCCCGAACGGCGGCGGCACCGTCGACGCGGCGATCGACCCGCCGACGAGCGTCTGCGAGCAGGGTCAGCTCCAGTTCGACCTGCCGGCCGCCTCCTAGGCGCGTTCCATCAGCCGCTCGTTCGGCCCGAAGCCGAGCTTCGCGTAGAGCCGGTGCATGTCGCGTGTGTGGAGCACCCAGCGGCGCTCCGCGAAAGGGCCGTTCTCGACCATCTCGCGCACGAGCTCGAGGCCGAGCCCGCGCCCACGCGCCTCCTCGAGCACGAAGACGTCGGCAAGGTAGACGAAGCCCGCCGCGTCGCAGTCGACCGCGCGCGCGAAGCCGACCTGGCGGCCGTCCTTGTAGAGGCCGACCACTCGCTGGCTCCCCTCGATCAGCTCGTCCTGCCGCTCGCGCGTCCGCCCCTTCGCCCAGTACGACTCGCCGCCGAGGTAGGCGTGGACGGCGTCCCGGTCGATCCGCTCCCGGTCGTCGTCGAGCTCGAAGCCGTCGCCGAGCTCGCGCCTCACGCGCTGAGCGTCCGCAGCCGGAAGCCGCCGTGGTACTCGTACGACGAGGTGACGACGCGCAGCGCGTCCCGGCGCGCGCGGTCCGAGAGTCCGAGCGGGACGGCGTCGGCGAGCGGGCTCGCGAGCAGCGCCTCGATCCCGGCGACCCCCTCCGGCGCGAGGCCCAGCGCCTCCGTCTGGCGCGCGCAGCCGCCGCAGACCGCGCCGCCGGCGCGGGGCGAGAAGCCCACGAGGGTCGCGTCGTCGGCGCCGCACTCGGCGCAGCTCGTCAGGTGCGGCAGGTAGCCGGAGAGCCAGAGCAGCTTGAGCTGGAACGAGAGCGCGAGCGGATCGAGCGCCGGCCGGTCGGCCGCGTGCGGCGTCTCGTC
>JAFAIV010000242.1 GCA_019236545.1 Actinomycetota bacterium
TGGCGGCTGCGCGGAGCTGGCCGTGCGTGACGCAGATGTCGAAGGTCAGCCCGAAGCGCGGCAGCAGTCCGACACCCATCGCGAGAGTCGGGTCGAGGATCTCGGCCTCCGGGCGCCCCTGGAGCAGCCGGCGCACGCCGACGACGAGCGGCTCGTCCGCGAGCGTCGCGAGGTGCGGCCTCGCCGCGGCGCCGAGGTGGACCGGTGCGTACGCGACGATGCCGCGGATGACCGGATGCGTTCGCGCCAGCTCCTGGACCCATCGCACCTCGTCGAGCGCCTCCTCGTCGCGGCAGTCCGCCTGGACGAAGACGGCGGCCGCGATTTCGTGGCTGCCCGAGTCCGCGTCCTCCGGCCCGAACCGGCGGCGGAGCGACGGGACATCGTCGAGCCAGTCGTGGTGCCGCGCGTCCGGATCCCAGACGTGGAGGTGCGCATCGACGAGTGGAGGACTAGACATCAGACCTCTGACGCTGACATGCTCCGCTTGCCGCTGTCAAGCTGCGGCGGGGGCCCATAAACATCAGATCTTTTGTCCGAGGAGGAACGCGTGCCCGAGATCGCCCTGCACTCCGTCCTCCGCGCCGGCCGCGGGGAGGACTACGACGCCGCTCACGCCCGGATCCCGGATGAGCTCGTCGAGGCGCACCGGCGCGTCGGCATCCGCGACTGGCGGATCTGGCGCAGAGGCGACGACCTCTTCCACCTCGTCGACTGCGACGACCTCCCGGCCGCGTTCCGCGCGCTGGAGCACGACCCGGCGAACGAGCGCTGGCAGGCGGTGATCGGCGAGTACGTCGAGCGCTTCGACGGGGAGCCCCTGCCTCTCGTCTGGCGGATGCGCGACCAGGCCCTGGAGTAACCCTTGGCCCGTGCGAGCATTCATCATATGATCCTACTATGACCGCGGTCTACTACGAAGGCGGAGGGACGTTCACCGTCGGCAGCTCCGAGCCGGTCCCGCCCGGCCCCGGCGAGGTCCGTCTCGACGTCGCCTACTGCGGCGTCTGCGGCACCGACCTCCACATCGCGCACGGCGCGATGGACCAGCGCGTGCCGACGCCGATGGTGATCGGCCACGAGATGTCGGGCACGGTCGCCGAGGTCGGAGACGGGGTCGAGGGCTTCCGGCCCGGTGACGCGGTCGTCGTCCGGCCGCTCGACACACGCGAGCCGACGCCGGCCGACCGCGGCTTCAGCCACATCGGCCGCAAGCTCAAGTTCATCGGCATCGACTCGCCCGGCGCGCTGCAGGCGTCGTGGACGGTGCCGGCCTTCACGCTCCACCGGCTGCCGCCCGGCCTCGACCTCCGCCTCGCCGCGCTCGCCGAGCCGCTCGCGGTCGCCTGCCACGACGTGCGCCGCGGCGAGGTCGCCGCCGGCGAGACCGCGGTCGTCATCGGCGGCGGCCCGATCGGGACGCTGATCGCGCTCGTCGCGCGCGCCCGCGGCGCGAGGGTGCTCATCGTCGAGCCGGACGAGACGCGCCGCGGCCTCGCAGCCGACCTCGGCATCGCCGCGTACGAGCCGGACGAGCTCGACGTTCTCGCGGAGACGGACGGCGTCGGCGCCGAGGTCGTCTTCGAGGTCTCCGGCTCCGCGCCCGGGATCCTCGCCGCGACGAAGCACGCCGCCATCCGTGGGCGGGTCGTCGTCGTGGCGATCTTCCCCGAGCCGAAGCCGGTCGCGCTCTTCGACCTCTTCTGGAAGGAGCTCGACGTTCGCGGCGCGCGCGTCTACGAGCCAGAGGACTTCGACGCCGCGATCGAGCTGCTCGGGGCCACGTCGCTCGGGCTGGAGCGCATCATCACGGCGGTGGAGCCACTGCAGCGCGTGCCGGACATCTTCGCGGAGCTGAGCTCCGGCCGGCCGGCGATGAAGATCCTCGTCGACTGCCGCGCGTGAGCGGGCCGTTCGACCTCTCCGGAAAGGTCGCGCTCGTCACGGGCGCGAGCCGCGGGATCGGGAAGGCTGCCGCGGACGCGCTCGCCGCCGCGGGCGCGGACGTGATCGGCGTCAGCGCGTCCATCGAGCCAGGGGCGCGCGCCTACCGCTGCGACTTCGCCGACCGCGACGCCGTCCACGAGCTGGCGGACGCGATCCGGCGCGACGTCGGCACGCTCGACATCCTCGTCAACAACGCCGGCACGATCGGGCGGGCGCCCGCGGCCGAGCACGACGACGAGCTCTGGGACCGGGTGCTCGAGGTCGACCTGACCGCGCAGTTCGTCCTCACGCGCGAGCTGGGGCGCGACATGCTCGCGCGCGGGAGCGGGAAGATCGTCTTCGTCGCGTCGCTGCTCTCCTTCCAGGGCGGGATCACCGTCCCCGGATACGCGGCCGCGAAGCACGGCATCGCCGGGCTGACGAAGGCGCTCGCGAACGAGTGGGCCGGCCGCGGCGTGAACGTGAACGCCGTCGCGCCCGGCTACGTGCGCACCGACAACACCCAGGCGCTGCAGGACGACGCCGTCCGGTTCGAGCAGATCTCCGCGCGCATCCCTGCCGGCCGCTGGGCCGTCCCCGAGGACATCGCCGGCGCGATCGTCTTCCTCAGCTCGCCCGCCGCCGACTACGTCCACGGCGTCGTCCTGCCGGTGGACGGGGGCTGGCTGGGGCGGTGAAGAGCCGCGTCGTCCCGGTGCTCACGGCACGCACAGCCGATGAGGCCGAGCGCGCCTGCGAGGCGATCGTCGCCGGCGGCCTCGCCTCCGTCGAGATCACGTTCCGCAGCGACGCAGCGGTCGAGGCGATCCGGCGCGCGTCGCGGATCGACGGCCTCGAGGTCGGCGCGGGGACCGTCCTCTCGGTCGAGCAGCTCGAGGCGGCGCTCGACGCGGGCGCGACCTTCGCGGTGGCGCCGTCGACGGACCCGGCGGTCGTCGAGGCGGCGCAGCGGCTCGGGATCCAGTTCGTCCCGGGAGCGGCGACGCCGACCGAGATCGACCGCGCTCGGGCGCTCGGCTGCGACGTGGTCAAGCTCTTCCCGGCGTCGCTCATCGGCGGCCCCGCGTTCGTCAAGGCCGTGAGCGCCGTCTTCCCGGACGTCCGGTTCATGCCCACGGGCGGCGTCACGCTCGAGAACCTCGGCGAGTACCTCGCGCTCCCGTCCGTGCTCGCCTGCGGCGGCACGTGGATCACCGCCGAGGCCGACGGGATCGAGGAACGGGCGCGCGCCGCGGCGGAGGCGGCGACGTGATCGAGCTCCGGCCTCGCGAGGAGTGCCGCTGGGAGCTCGTCGCGCTCGGGGAGGTGATGCTCCGCTTCGACCCGGGCGAGGGCCGGATCGCGACGACCCGCGAGTTCCGGGTCTCCGAGGGCGGCGGCGAGTACAACGTCGCGCGCGGCCTCCGCCGCTGCTTTGGGCTCCGCACCGGCGTCGTGACCGCGCTCGCCGACAACGCCGTCGGCCGGCTCGTCGAGGACCTGATGCTGCAGGGCGGCGTCGAGCCGGCGCAGCTCGTCTGGCGGGCGTACGACGGCATCGGGCGCGAGGTCCGGAACGGCCTCAACTTCGTCGAGCGCGGCTTCGGCGTCCGCGCGGCCGTCGGCGTCTCCGACCGCGCCCACTCGGCCGCGTCGCAGCTGAAGCCCGGCGACGTCGACTGGGACGCCGTCTTCGCGCAGGCGCGCTGGTTCCACACCGGCGGCGTCTTCGCCGGGCTGTCGGCCCAGTCCGCGGAGACCGCGCTCGAGGCGGTGCAGGCGGCGCGGCGCCACGGCGTCGTCGTCTCGTACGACCTCAACTACCGGCCCTCGCTCTGGAAGGCGCGCGGCGGCCAGGAGGAGGCGGTCGAGGTGAACCGCGAGCTCGTCCGCCACGTCGACGTCCTCTTCGGCAACGAGGAGGACTTCTCGGCCGGGCTCGGCTACCCGCTCGAGGGCGTGGACGAGAACCTGCTCGACCTCGACGTCGCGCTCTACGAGCGCCTGCTCGCGCGCGTGCTCGACGACCAGCCGCAGCTCGCGCTCGTCGCCTCGACGCTCCGCGAGGCGCACAGCGCCAGCGTCAACGACTGGAGCGCCGTCTGCCGCACGCGCGACGGCTTCCACGTCGGCCCGCGGCTCGAGCGGCTCGCCATCTTCGACCGCATCGGCGGCGGCGACTCGTTCGCGTCGGGGCTGATCTTCGGGCTGCTCGAGGGACTCGAGATCGAGCACGCGCTCGCGTACGGGGTCGCGCACGGCGCGCTCGCGATGACGACGCCCGGCGACACGTCGATGGCGACGCGGGCCGAGGTGGAGCGGCTCGTGGCCGGCCGCGCGCCGCGTGTCGACCGGTAGAAACCACGGACGCCCCGTCCTCCGGAGTGGGACATATGATGAATCCGGTGGAGGCTACGACCCGCCCGGCAAGGATCGGACGAGACGGAACGCGCTCACAGCGTCCCGGACGGCTCGCCTCTGTCGTCGTCGAAGACCTCGCGCGGGAGATCATCAGCGGCAACTGGGCCGAGGGCGCCGTCCTCCCGACCGAGCCCGTCCTCTGCGAGGAGTTCGGCTTCAGCCGCACCGTCATCCGCGAGGCGCTGAAGCTCCTCGAGGAACGCGGGCTGCTCCGCGTCGAGCAGGGACGCGGGACGACCGTGCAGCCGCGCGAGGCCTGGAACCTCCTCGACCCCGTCGTCCTCCGGCTCGCGCTCGAGTACGACCAGGACATGTCACTGCTGGACAACCTCGTCACGGTGCGCCGCATCCTCGAGCGGGAGATGGCCGTCGCCGCGGCGGGCCGGCTCACCGAGGCCGACCTCGACGACCTGCGCAAGAACATCGACGCCGCCGAGGCCTCCTACGACGACTATCCGCGCTTCCGGTTCTACGACCAGAAGTTCCACGCGATCCTGATGAAGGCGTCCGGGAACGAGGTGGGGAGGACGATCGTCGCCGCGATCCACACGCACGGCGGGGCGCGGCCGCCCCTCTCCGCCGCGGCGTCGCGGGCCGAGCTCGCGCGGACGGTCGCCGCCCACCGCGGGGTCTACGAAGCGCTCGCGGCCGGCGACGGCGAGCTCGCGGGCGACCGGATCTCGGAGCACATCGACTCCGCCTGGGCGGCGCGCAAGAAGGTCCGGCGCGGCGCCCGCACGCGTCGCTAGCCCGCTCCGGTCACCACCGAGACGCGGTTTCTCAACCGGGTCTTGACAAATACTGATCATTCGTATGATGATCACCCCGCAATGCGCATTGCGGCCATCGACGTCGAGCTGATCCCCCGCCCCGCAGTGTCCCCTCCCTTCGCGTGGCGGCGGGGTCTCCGTGGTTCCCACAAGGCTCGGACGACGGCGGTCCTCCGGATCACGACCGAGGATGGCGCGGTCGGCGAGGCCTACCACGAGTGGAGCGGACTCATGCTCGCGGACATCGTCGACCGCGTCCTCCGAGAGGAGCTGATCGGCGAGCGGGCCGACCGCCGCGAGTGGCTCTGGCACCGGCTGTGGGAGCTCGACCGGACCGAGGAATTCCCGATCTGGCTGTTCGGGGTCGTCGATGTCGCGCTCTGGGACCTCGAGGGCAGGGTGCTCGGAGTCCCCGTCCACCGGCTGCTGGGGACGTATCGGGAGTCGATCCCGGCCTACGCCTCGACGACGACGTTCTCCACGATCGAGGAGTATCTCGAGGTCGCGGACCAGTGCCTCGAGCTCGGGTACCCCGCGATCAAGCTCCACGGCTGGGGCGACGCGCGTGGGGACGCGGAGCTCTGCCAGGCGCTGCGGGCGCATGTCGGCCCGGACGTCGACCTCATGTACGACGGCTCGGCGGGCTTCGACCTCGCCGAGGCGGTCTATCTCGGCGACGCTCTCGCCGAGGCCGAGTACCGCTGGTACGAGGAGCCGATGCGGGAGTTCAGCGTGACGGCCTATCGCTGGCTCTCGGAGCGGGTCGAGGTGCCGCTGCTCGTCGGCGAGACGTCCGACGGTAGCCATCTCAACACCGCCGACTTCATCGCGTCCGGGTGCGCCACGTACGTCCGTACGAGCGCGAACCACCGCGGCGGGATGACGGGCGCGATGCGGATCGCGCACCTGGCGGACTCGTTCCGGCTCCGTGCCGAGGTGCACGGGCCGACCGAGTCGGCGGTGCACCTCTGCATGGCGATCCCGAACTGCACCTACTACGAGTCACTCGTCACGTCCAACCCGGCGACTCGCGAGTCACGCGTCGGGCCGGACGGCCACGTCCAAGCCCCGACCGAGCCGGGCATTGCCCTGCCCGCTTTTGTCTACGAGCATCGTGCGTAAAGGAGCAGAGATGAAGATCAACCGTCGAGCGTTCGCCCTGGTCGCGCTCGTCGCGGCCATCGCGGCCTCGCTGGTCTCGGCGACCGCGGGCGGCGCAGCACGGCACGCAGGCGTGTCCGGCTCGCTGACCGTCTGGGTGGACTCCGTCCGCCTGCCGGCCGCGAAGCTCTATGCCAAGACGCATCCGAACGTCAAGCTGCACATCGTCACGTTCGACGGTGACGGCAACGGCGCGACGACGCTGCAGGCGAAGATCCAGCTGTGGAACCGCACCGGCAACGGCTGGCCGGACGTCATCTTCAGCGAGCAGGTCAACGACCCGGTGTGGATGGCCTCGAAGCCGTTCGACTACGCGGCGAACCTCGAGGGCGGCGTCTTCCCGGAGAAGATCATCAACCAGATCCCGAAGCCCTCGATCGCGCAGTGCACGGTCAACGGGCATCTCGTCTGCGTCCAGGACAACCTCGCCCCCGAGGTCCTGTACTACAACAAGAAGCTGATGACCCAGTTCGGCTACCAGGTCCCGACGACCTGGCAGCAGTGGGCGCAGATCGGGGACGACGTCGCCAAGAACCACCCTGGCTACATCATCGGGACGGTCGGCGACTCGTACGGCCACTGGCTCTACCTCTGGGCCGACCAGTGCCCGCTCTCGACGCTGAAGAGCGCGAACACGGTGCTCATCAACGCGTCGGACCCGCACTGCACCCGGATGGCGAGCCTGCTCGACCCGCTGATCGCGAACAAGTCGGTGTCGGACGTGACCGTCTTCTCGCCGGACTTCGCCAAGCAGTACGGCGGCGACGCGGACAAGGTCCTGATGATGCCCGGACCGGCGTGGTACGCCCTCGCGGTGTTCCGCGACACGCTGAAGCTGCCGGCCGGCGAGTGGACCGCGACCACGCCTCTGCGTTGGGGCACCGAGCCCGTCGTGACCGGCCAGGTCGGCGGCGGCCCGTGGATCATCTCCAAGCACACGAAGAACATGGCCGCGGCGGTCGACTTCGTGCAGTGGAACGTCGCGGGCGCGAAGCTGAACACGAAGGTCGCCAACTACAGCGCCATCGCTCCGGGCCTGCCGTCCTACACTCCCGCCGCGACGGCGTGGCTCAACTGGCTCGGCAAGGATCCGTTCTTCGCGTCGCCTCCGGGCGCCGCGATCGGGAAGGCCGCCAACCAGATCTGGCAGGGCTGGGGGCTCGTCACCTACCCGGACCAGCCGGTGTGGTCGAACTCGGTGGTGACGCAGCTCGTCGCCGGCAAGTCGCTGAGCTCGCTGCTGCCGGCGCTCGGCCAGGGGCTTTCCCAGGCGGCCCAGGCAGCGGGCTACAAGGTCGTCAGCAAGTGACGGATTGAGCTCGTCCGCAATCACCGGGGAACGCACGGAGGCCGCGCGCATGCGCGGCCTCCGCGTCCCCCGGGGCCTTCCGTTCGTCCTCCCGTACCTGCCGTTCCTGATCGTGTTCGGCATCGCGCCGACGATCTACGCGCTCGATCTGGCCTTCACGAACGCGACCGGCGGCTGGGCCTGGTTCCACAACTTCGTCCGGACGTTCGACGACTACCGCTTCGTCCCGGCCTTCAAGCACATCCTGCTCTACACGAGCGTCTGGCTCGCGATGCTCGTCGTGATCGTCGTCGGCCTGGCGCTCCTCCTCCACGGCCGCGCGAACCGCGTCTCCTCGACCTTCCGCTTCATCTTCTACATGCCGGGCGCGCTGGCCGGCGCGGCGTCCGTGCTCGTCTGGCTCTTCATGCTCGACCCGGTCGTCAGCCCGGGGCGGTTCCTCCTCCAGCACGTCCTAGGGGCCACGCTCTTCGCCCAGTCGATCGCGCCCGGGAACCTGCCGTTCATCTTCGCGATGATCGCCTTCTGGACGGGCGCCGGCGGCTGGATCGTCGTCATGTACGGCGCGCTGAACACGATCCCGCACGACCTCGAGGAGGCCGCGCGGATCGACGGCGCGAGCCCGATCCAGATCGCACTCCGCCTCAAGCTGCCGCTCATCCGCAAGTGGATCGCGTACATGGTCATCCTCTCGTTCGCGACCGGGACGCAGCTCTTCGTCGAGCCGCAGCTCGTGAACGAGGCGAGCCTCGGCCTCGTCCCCGACACCTGGTCGCCGAACCAGCTCGCGTACCAGCTGGCGTTCCGCTACGCCGACTTCAACGGCGCCGCCGCGATCGCGGTCGACCTGCTCTTCATCGGGCTCGTGGGCGCGTTCCTGATCGTCACGCGCACCGGCCTCTTCCGGACGGACGACTGATGCTGCGGCTCCCGGCGCTGACCCTCCGCCTCGCGATCCTCTCGGCATTCGCCGTCTTCTTCGCGGTGCCGGTGCTCTGGCTGATCCTCGCGCCGACGAAGGCCGACAGCGCCCTCGTAACGGCCAGCCCGCTCTCGTTCGGGAGCTTCCACCAGCTCTCGCTCGCGTGGCACCACCTCGACCGCTTCAGCGACCACATCTACCGGCGCTGGATCTACAACTCGCTCTACTACGCGCTCTCGGCGACCGCGATCACGCTCGCGGTCAGCGTCCCGGCCGGCTACGGCCTCGCCTTCGGCAAGTTCCCGGGCCGGCGGCTGCTCCTCTCGCTGACCCTCGTCGTGATGATCATCCCGGCCGCCGCGCTCGTGCTCCCGATCTTCCTCGAGCTGAACGCGATGCACCTGCTCGGCCGCTCGCTCTCGGTGATCCTGCCGTTCTCGTTCTTCCCGTTCGGCGTCTACCTCGCCTACATCTACTACGCGACCGCGCTGCCGCCGGGGCTGCTCGACGCCGCGCGCGTGGACGGGTGCAGCGAGGTGCAGACCTTCGTGCGCGTCGCGCTCCCGCTCGCGAAGCCGGTCGTCGCGCTCGTCTTCTTCTTCAGCTTCGTGGCGGACTGGAACAACTTCTTCCTGCCGCTGACCGTGCTGGCGGACTCGAACCAGTACCCGATCCAGGTCGGGCTGTCCGACCTGCTCTCGTCGACGCCCTCGTTCAACCCGGCGCAGGGCGGGGGCGGGCAGACGGTGGACATCTTCAGGCCCGAGCTCGCGCTTGCGACGCTGATCGCGATCGTCCCCGTGGCGATCGTCTTCCTCGTCTCGCAGCGCGCGCTCGTGCGGGGTCTCGTCGGCGGCGCCGTGAAGGAGTGAGCGATGGCAAGAGTTGAGTTCGACGACGTCTCGAAGGTCTACGACGACGGCACGCGCGCCGTCGACCGGCTCGACCTCGAGATCGCGGACGGTGAGTTCATGGTGCTCGTCGGCCCGTCAGGCTGCGGCAAGACGACCGCGCTGCGCATGGTCGCGGGCCTCGAGGAGATCAGCGACGGCACCGTCCGGATCGGCGAGCGCGTCGTCAACGGCCTGACGCCGAAGAGCCGCGACATCGCGATGGTCTTCCAGAGCTACGCGCTCTACCCGCACCTGACCGTCCGCGACAACATCGCCTTCCCGCTCAAGATCGCGAAGCTCCCGAAGGACGAGATCGGCCGCCGCGTCGACGAGGCCGCGCGCATCCTCGACCTCGAGCCGTACCTCAAGCGCAAGCCGCGCCAGCTCTCCGGCGGTCAGCGGCAGCGCGTCGCCATGGGCCGTGCGATCGTCCGGCAGCCGGCCGCGTTCCTGATGGACGAGCCGCTCTCGAACCTCGACGCGAAGCTGCGCGTCCAGATGCGCGCCGACATCAAGAAGATCCAGAGCGACATCGGCACGACGACGATCTACGTCACGCACGACCAGGTCGAGGCGATGACGATGGGCGACCGGGTCGCCGTCATGCGCAAGGGCGAGCTGCAGCAGGTCGCGCCGCCGCAGGAGCTCTACGACAACCCGGTCAACGTCTTCGTCGCCGGCTTCATCGGCAGCCCTGCGATGAACATGCTCGAGGCGCGGATCGACCGCGGGGGAGAAGGGCTCGTCGCCCACGTCGGCGACTCCGAGCTCGCTCTCGACGCCGAGACGCTCTCGCGCCGGCCGGGGCTTGCGTCGTACGCCGGCCGCGACGTCGTGCTCGGGATCCGGCCCGAGGACCTCGAGGACGCAGCCCTCGCGAACGGCGGCCCGCGCCTGCGCGGGCGGGTGGAGCTGCGCGAGGCGCTCGGCTCGGAGGTGCTCGTCCACTTCGCGGTCGCCGCCCGTCAGGCAGTCACGGAAGAGATGCGCGAGCTCGCCGAGGACATCGGCGACGACCGCGTCCTGCTCGACCAGCCGGCGGAGGCGTCGCTCGTCGGCCGCTTCTCGCCGCGGACGCAGGTCAGGGAGAACGAGCTCGTCGAGGTCTCGGTCGACCGGCGCTCGCTCCACTTCTTCGACGCGCAGACCGGGCTCGCGATCGGCTAGCGCGGCGGACGCACTCCGGGGGACTCGAACCGTCGATCCCCTCCCTACTATCGAAAGATGGCTTGCGGCTACGAGCGCGGCATCCAATCGGCCCGGCTGTTTCGACCTCGGTGCTGGGTGTGCCGAGGCCTCTCGCTGCGCGCGTACTCGGTAGCGTCGGCGCTCTTCGGACGCGCCCACGCCTCAGCTGATGCTCTGACCGCCGTCGACGACGAGTGTCTGGCCAGTGATGTAGGCGCCCGCGCGCGAGGCGAGGAGGAGGACCGCCCCCCGCAGGTCGTCGGCAGCGCCGAAACGACCGAGCGGGATGTTGCCCAGGAACTCGGGCTCTGACCGTTCCAGCAGCGCCTGACTCATCTCGGTCGGGAACCAGCCGGGGGCGATGGCGTTGACCCGGATCCCGTGAGGCGCCCACTTGACGGCGAGATCCCGGGTGAAGGAGACGACTCCGCCCTTCGACGCGTTGTATGCGATGGCGTCCATCTTCCCGGCGGGTGCGCCGACCAGGGCGGCGACCGATGCGACGTTGACGATCGCTCCCTCTCCGCGGGAGATCATCCCGCGTCCGACCGCCTGCGCGAACAAGAATGTCCCGGTCAGGTTGACCTCGATGACCTTCCGCCATCCGTCCAGGGGATAGGTCTCTGCGGGCGCGCCCCAGGAGGTTCCGGCGTTGTTGACGAGGATGTGCGTAGGCCCGATTTCCCGTTCGGCGAACTCCACCGCGGCCACCACCTGGTCAGGGTCGCGCACGTCGCACGCGGTGGCGACGACTCGGGTTCCGTAGGCCCCCTCGAGTTCGGTCGCGGCCGCTCGGCAGCGCTCCGCCTTGCGTGCGCAGAGGACGACGTTTGCTCGTGCGTCGGCGAGGGCCTCGGCGAAGTAGCGCCCAAGCCCCGAGCCGCCGCCCGTCACGATGGCGTTCTGTCCGCCTAGATCGAAAAGCTCGTGGACTCGCACGGGCCGATCATCGCACTCGCGGGGCATCGGGTTCGCGAGCAACGAAACGCCCGAGCCTGTCCCGGGCGAGATCGCAAGCCTGTCCTCCCTGGGCGCCTCGACGTCTGACCTGATAGCCATGCTGGCGCAGCATCTGGCCGAAGCTCCCATAGACGCGGCGGATCGTCGCGTAGCTCGGCAGGTCGTCGAGGCCTGCGCGGAGTTCGCGCTGCGTGGGGGTCCGGAGATGTCTGCGGTGGAACCGATCGAGTGCGTATGCGACGTTCTCGGGCGTCCAGCGGAAGCCCGTCTTCGACCGGCCGTGAACGACAGTCACGTCGCGTTTGCGCCGGGCAGGAGGATGTCGAGTTCATCGCCGTCGAAGCCGAGGGAGCGCAGCACCACGTCGGTATCGGCGCCGGGAGGTGCCGGGGGCCGAGGGACGGCCGCCGGACTCTCGGTGAACCGTGGGGCGGGGGCGGGTTGGGGAATCCCATCGAGTTCGACGATCGAAGAGCGGGCGCGGTTGTGAGGGTCGGCGGCAGCTTCGGCGAAGCTCAGCACCGGAGTCACGCGCGCGTCTGTGTCGGCGAAGATCTGCGCCCATTCGTCGCGGCTGCGGCGTGCGAGGACGGCGGCGAACGTTTCGCGGAGCTCCGGCCAGGATGTCCGGTCTTCACGCGGGGGCAGCGATTCCTGCTCGAGGCCGAGGCCGGCCACGAAGGCGGCGTAGAACTGGGGCTCGAGCGCCCCGACCGCGACGAAGCCGCCATCGGATGTCTCGTAGACGTCATAGAAGGGGGCACCGGAATCGAGTAGGTTCGTGCCGCGATCGAGGCTCCACGCTCCTCCGGCGACGTAGCCGTAGAAGGCGGCAGCGAGCGTCGCGACGCCGTCGGTCATCGCTGCGTCGACGACCTGACCGCGGCCGGAGGCCTTCGCGTGGATGATCCCGGCGAGGACGCCGAGCGCGAGCAACATGCCGCCTCCGCCGTAGTCGCCGAGGAGATTCAGCGGCGCCAGTGGCGGCTCGCCGGCGCGGCCGATCGCGTTGAGGACACCCGATAGCGCGACGTAGTTGATGTCGTGCCCGGCAGTGCGGCTGCGGGGCCCGTCCTGGCCCCAGCCCGTCATCCGGCCGTAGACGAGCCGCGGGTTGCGCTCGCCGCACGGCTTCGGGCCGAGCCCGAGCCGCTCCGCGACGCCGGGCCGCCACCCTTCGATCAGCGCGTCCGCGCCCGCAACCAGCCGGAGGACCGCTTCGACGGCAAGTGGCTGCTTGAGGTCGAGCATGACGCTCGTCCGGTCTCGCCGGACGATGTTGTAGGCGTGACCTGGCGCCACCAACGGCTCCGCGCCGGGCCGCTCGATGCGCACGACCTCCGCTCCGAGGCCTGCGAGCACCATCCCCGCGAAGGGCGCCGGCCCGATCGCCGGCAGTTCGACGACGCGAATGCCGGCGAGTGGTCCCACGTCACCCCTCGTGCTTGCCGAGAATCGTGACGCTGGCGACGTTGGCGTGAGGGGCGCCGCCGAGGTTGTGGGTGAGGCCGAACCGGGGCTCGCGCTCGAGCTGGCGCTCGCCCGCCCGCTCCGTCATCTGCAGGTAGAGCTCGTAGAGCATGCGCAGCCCGGACGCGCCGATCGGATGGCCGAAGCACTTGAGCCCGCCGTCGATCTGGCACAGGACTGAGCCCCCGGCGTCGGAGAAGCCGTCGAGGACGTCGCGCACCGCGCCGCCCTCGGGCGAGACGCCCAGATCCTCGAGCGTCACGAGCTCGGTGATCGAGAAGCAATCGTGGACCTCGAGCAGGCTCAGCTGCTCGCGCGGATTCGAGATGCCGGCCTCGTCGTACGCGCGGCGCGCGGCGTGGCGGGTCGTCGCGAAGTAGCTCCCGTCCCACGACTGGTGCTGCGCCTCGGTGCCGTTCGAGACGGCGAGCTGGAGCGCCTTCACCGACACGAGATCGTCCTTCCCGCGGGCACGCGCGATCTCGGGAGTGGTGACGATAGCGGCCGCCGCGCCGTCGCTGACGCCGCAGCAGTCGTAGAGGCCGAGCGGCTCCGCGACCATCGGCGCCTCGAGCACCGTCTCCATCGTGATCCGGTTGCGCAGGTGCGCCTTCGGGTTGAGCGACCCGTTGTCGTGGCTCTTGACCGAGATGTGCGCCATAGCGCGCTTGAGGTCGCCGGCGTCGACGCCGTGCTTCGCCCGGTAGGCGGACGCGAGCTGCGCGAAGGCGCCGGGGGCGGAGTAGTTCGCCCAGTAGAGGTCGTTGACCCGCCCCCGCGTGCGCTGCGCGAGGCCGCCGTAGCCCGTGTCCTTGAGCTTCTCCGAGCCGACGGCGAGGGCGATGTCGCAGGCGCCGGACGCGACGGCGTACACCGCGGCGCGGAAGGCCTCGGTCCCGGACGCACACTGGTTCTCGACGCGCGTCACGGGGATGTAGTCGAGCCGCAGCGCCGACGCCATCGGGATCGACGACTTGCCGACGCTGATCTCCTCCTGGCAGGTGGAGGACCACGCCGCGTCGATCTCCGCGGTGTCGATGCCCGCGTCTGCACGGGCCTCCGCGAACGCCTCGACCATGAGCGTCTCGGCGTCGGCGTCCCAGCGCTCGCCGAACTTCGAGCAACCCATGCCGAGAATCACCACGCGGTCGCGGATTCCGGTCGCCATCGCTACGCCTCCAGTGCCGGGGTCGCTTTCCAGAAGTAGCGCGAGAAGCCGCGCTGGGGATCGTGGTCCTTCACGCGGAACACCATCCGCATCGGCGTGCCGACGTCGACGCCTTCGGGTGGGACGCCGGCGAAGTCCATCAGCAGCCGGCCGCCCTCCTCGAAGTCGATCTGGCCGTAGTAGGCGGGCGGATCGGGAGTGAAGGTGAGGCTGTCGGAGGACCAGGTCGCGACGCGGCCGCGCGACTCCGCGAACGAGTGCGGCACCTGCGTGTCGAGGGCGCGGCAGTCCGGATTGACGCAGATGGCGGTGCGCGGGATCTGGTGCGTCCCGCATGCCTCGCACTTCCCGCCGGTCAGGGAGAGGAGGAGGTCGCTGTGACGGTAGGCGGCGGTGAGCGCGGTGCCCTTGTCCGCCTCCGCGCGCATGCCCCGGTCGACCTTGAGCAGCCCGTTGAGAGCGAGGTAGCGGGGGTAGGTGCAGGGGGCGCGCCGAGCGATCGACGCCTCGACCGTGCCGCCGTGCGCTCCGGCGACCGCGTCGGTGGTCTGGAAGAGGAGGGCGTCGCCGCCCTGGCCGAATCCGACGACGAGGACGAGCTCTCCGGGCGCGGCATGTTCGAGCGCGCTCGCGAGCTGGAGGAGCGGATGGGCGGCGCCGCTGTCGCCGCAGCCGTCGGCGAGCTGGTCTCGCACGCTGGCTTCTGGTATCCCGCTCGCCTTGGCGACCTGGTCGGCGACGCGCCGAATCGGGCTCGGGAGGCAGAAGTGGGCGATCTCGCCGGCGTCGACGCCGCTGCTCTCCAGGAGGTTGCCGACGAGGCGCGGCACGAGCTTGAGGTAGCCCTCGTCACGAATCCAGCGCTCCTCCCACTGGTAGTCGAACTCGCGGTCGGCGGCCCTGAAGTGGTCGACGAAGTCGACGGTCAGCGACCTCGTCGCGACGAGACGGGCGAGCCCGGGACCGCGCGCCACGAGGACCGCCGCGCCCGCGTGCCCTGTGACGAGCTCCTGCGCCGCGGCCGCGGGCGCCCGGCGGCGCTCGGCGGCGAGGCAGAGGATCTCCTCGTCGGAGCCGGCCGCCGCGTCGAACGCCGCGAGGAGCGCGCTCGTCCCGGCGCGCAGCGAGCCGCCGAGGTCGAAGGCGGAGACCGACTCGCGGAGCCCGAGCGCGCCGGCGACGACGCCGGCGTTCAGCCTGTCCGCGAACGGCGCGGTCGTCGAGCCGAGGTAGACGCGCCCGATGCGCGAGCGGTCTCGTCCCTCGAGGCACGAGCGCGCGGCCTCGACCGCCATCGTGATCGTGTCCTCGTCCCACCCCGCGAGCGAGCGCTCGCCGCGTGCGAGCGACCGCAGGCCCGGGTTCAGCCAAGAGTTCGCCGCAGCGACCTCCTCGCGGCTGAGCCGGAGCGGCGGGACGTACGCGCCGACGGCGACGATGCCGAGCTCGCTCACGCCTCGTGCTCGACGTAGCCGTTGTCGATGACCACCGCTCCTCGCTCCTCGACGATGCAGCGGAACGCGGCGCGGCCGGGCGACTCGCGCCAGATCAGCGTCGTGATCGTGTCGCCGGGGAAGACGGGAGCGGAGAAGCGGCAGTCGAGCCGACGCAGAGCGCCCGGGTCGTACGCGCAGAGCGCGCCGAGGATCGCGTAGCCCGCCACTCCGTACGTGCAGAGGCCGTGGAGGACTGGACGCTCGAATCCCGCGGCGGCGGCGAACGCCGGATCGGCGTGCAGCGGGTTGTGGTCGCCGCTGCTGAGCCGGTAGATCAGCGCGGCCTGCGGCAGGGTCGGGCGCGCCACGACCTGGTCGGGCTCACACTCGGGCACGGCGTGCGGCGCGCGCACCGGGCCGCTCGGGCCGCCGAAGCCTCCCTCGGCGCGGCAGAAGGCCGTCGCGGTGAGGGTCGCGATCGGCTCGCCGGTCGTCGCGTCGCGATGCTCGCGGGTCGTATAGACGAGGGCGCCGCGTCCCGGGCCCTTGTCGACGATCGCGTCGACCCGGTTCGTGCTCACGACGCGTCCGGTCGCAGCGAGCGGCCGGTGCAGCTCGAGTCCCTGTTCGCCGTGGACCATCTGCTGCCAGTCGACGCCGGTCGCGGGGTCCCGCAGGTACGGCCCGGGGTAGCCGAGGACGACGGCCATCGTCGGCAGCGCCGCGAGCCCGTCCTCGTAGACGAAGCGCAGCTGCCGGGGGTCCGTCGGCGCGTCGCCCAGCCCGATGCCGAGCGCGTAGAGGATCGTGTCCTCCTCGTCGTAGGCCTGGTCGATCTCCTCGAACGGCCAGGCGAGCAGGGCGTCGTACTGCAGCGCCATCTAGATCGGGTCCCAACTGAAGACGTCGGCAGAGCGCTCTAGCGGGACGAGTGAGGAGCGGAACGCGGGGGCCATCTCCTCCGCCAGCGTCTCGACGCTCCAGCCCTCACCGCGGTGGACGGAGCGGATCGGGCGCGGCTGGTTGAACAGGAAGACCTCGTTCCGGCGGACCCCGAAGATCTGGCCGGTGATGCCGTTGGCGAGCTCGGACGCGAGGAAGACCGCGAGCGGGGCGACCTTCTCCGTGCTCATCGTCTTGAAGCGCTCGACGCGCTTCGCCTCGGCCTCCGAGTCGGTCGGGATCGTCCCGATCAGCCTGCTCCACGCGAACGGCGCGATGCAGTTCGAGCGGACGTCGAAGCGCGCCATGTCGAGGGCGATGGACCGCGAGAGCCCGACCATGCCCATCTTGGCCGCGGAGTAGTTTGCCTGGCCGAGGTTCCCGATCAGGCCGGAAGTCGACGTGAAGTGGACGAATGCGCCGCCCTCCTGCTTGCGGAAGTGGATCGCGGCGGCGCGCGCGACGTGGAAGCTGCCGAAGAGATGCACCCGGACGACGGCCTCGAACTCCTCCGTTGTCATCTGGTGGAAGATCCGGTCGCGGAGGATCCCGGCGTTGTTGACGACCACGTCGATGCGCCCGAACGACGCCAGCGCGGTCTCGACGATCGACGCCGCGTCGGCCTCGTCGGCGACGCTCGACGTGCTGGCGACCGCGCTCCCTCCGGCGGCCTCGATCTCGCGGACGACCTCGTGTGCGGGCCCAGGATCGCTGCCGGTGCCCTCCGCAGCTCCCCCGAGGTCGTTCACCACCACGGACGCCCCCTCGGACGCCGCGAGCAGGGCGACGTCGCGGCCGATCCCGCGGCCGGCGCCGGTGACGACGACGACCTTGCCCTCGAGGCAGCGGCTCATGGGCGCCTCCAGACGCGCTCGGGGAGGATCGAGCGCGAGATGATCAGCTTCATGATCTCCACAGAGCCGCCGGCGACCTTCGTCTGGCGGGCGTCCGCGTAGGCCCGCGCGATCGGGTACTCGAGCATGTAGCCCCACCCGCCGAAGAACTGCAGGCACTCGTCCACGACGCGGCAGTGCAGCTCGGTGGCGTTGAGCTTCGCCATCGCCGCGTCGACCGCGCTGAGCTTCCGTTCGAGGTGGAGCTCGACGCAGCGGTCGATGAAGCAGCGCTGTGCAGTTGTCGCTGCCGTCAGCTCGGCGAGCTTGAACTGGGTGTTCTGGAACGACGCGATCGGCTGGCCGAACGCCTCGCGCTCGCTCGTGTACTCGATCGTCCAGCGAATGGCGGACTCGGCCGCGGCGATCGAGCGCAGCGCCTGGATCAGCCGCTCCTGCGCGAGCTCGGTCATCAGCTGCGCGAAGCCCTGGCCGACCTCGCCGAGGACGCTGTCGGGGGGCAGCCGCAGGTCGGAGAAGAAGAGCTCCGACGTGTCCTGCGCCTTGAGCCCGATCTTGTCGAGCGGGCGTCCGCGGCTGAATCCGGGGGTGTCGGTCTCGACGACGAAGAGCGTCACGCCCCTCGCCCCGGCGCCTCGTTCGGTCTGCGCGGCGACGACGAGCAGGTCCGCGAGCTGGCCGTTCGAGATGAAGACCTTCTTGCCGTTGAGGATCCAGCCGTCTCCGTCGGGCTCGGCCACCGTCTCGATCCGCTGCAGGTCGCTGCCGCCGCGCGGCTCGGACATCGCAAGCGCGCCGATCGCCTCGCCCGTCGCCATCTTCGGCAGCCAGCGCAGCTTCTGCTCCTCGGTGCCGTAGCGGAGGATGTACGGCGCCACGATGTCGGAGTGGAGGTGGAAGAAGGGGCCCGTGGCACCGGCCGCCATCAGCTCCTCCGCGACGACCAGGCTGAAGAGGAAGTCGCCGCCCTGCCCTCCGTACTCCTCGGGGATCGCCGTACAGAGCAGGCCCGCTTCGCCGGCGCGCCGCCAGACGTCCCGTGAGACGACGCCCGCCTTCTCCCACTCGGCGTGGTAGGGGAGCACCTCGCGCTGGACGAACTCCTGCACCGTCTCGCGGAACAGCTCGTGCTCCTCGGAGAAGAGCGTGCGCGGGATCATCGCGCTCCGACCCCCGCGTCGACGACGGCCCCGTCGGCGAGGAGCCCGTCGATCTCGTCCTGGCCGTAGCCCAGCTCGCGGAGGATCTCCAGGTTGTGCCGTCCGAGCCCGGGCGGGGGCAGCTCGCTCCGCGGATCCCAACTGCCGAGCCGGAACGGCAGCCGGACGGCGCGCAGCGGGGCGCCTTCTCCTCCGTCGACCTCGACGATCGACCCGTTCGCCGCCGTCTGCGGCGAGGCCTCGATGTCGTCGTAGGACTTCACGACGCCGACGACGAGCCCGATCTCCTGCAGCGTCGCGAGCCACTCGTCGCTGGTCCGCGTCGTCAGCGTCTCCTCCAGCGTGTCCAGAAGCGCGTCCCGGTTTGCGACTCGGGCGACCTTCGACTCGAAGCGCCGATCCACGAGCAGGTCGGGCCGCTCGAGCGCGCCGCACAGCAGCCGCCAGTGATCGTCGAGGTACGCCGAGATGACGATGTGGCCGTCGGCCGTCCGCGCCATGTCTGCCGGGGCAGTCATCGGAGCGGCGTTGCCGCGGCGGAGCGGCAGCTCGCCGGTCGCCAGGTACTCGGTAAGCGGCTGCGACTGCAGGTGGAGCGCGACCTCGAGCAGCGACACCTCCACGACGTCGCCGCGGCCGGTCCGCTCGCGCTGGAGCAGTGCCGCGAGGATCGCTTGGGCGAGGACGTTGCCCGCGGCGACGTCGACGACCGTGAAGCCCACCTTCAGCGGCGCGCCCCCGTTCTCGCCGGTGACGGCCATGATCCCGCTCTCGGCCTGGATGACGAGATCGACGCCCCGCCTCTGAGCCTCTGGGCCGCGAAAGCCGAAGCCGGAGACCGACGCGTAGACGAGGCGCGGGTTCGCGGCCAGCGAGTCGGCGGGGCCGAGTCCGAGGCGGTCCATCGCACCCGGGCGGAAGCTCTCGACGACGACGTCCGCGTCCGCGATCAGGCGCTCCGCGATCTCGCGCGCCCCCGCGATCTTCAGATCCAGCACGATCGAGCGCTTGCCGCGGTTGAACGCGATGAAGGAGGGGCTCGTCCCGCTTCCGGTGAAGGCGGCGGACTGAAGCTCGCGGCCGGGGTCGCCCCGCGGCGGCTCGACCTTGATGACGTCCGCGCCGAGCTCGCCGAGGATCATCGCGGCGTTCGGGGCCGCGAGCAGCTGACCGAACTCGACCACACGGAGCCCTGCGAGCGGAGCGCTCACTCGTCCTCCTCCCACACCGGCTCGCGCTTCTCCCGGAAAGCGGCGGCCGCCTCGCGCGCGTCCGGAGTCCCGGCCAGGCGGAGGCTGAACTGCTGCTCGGCCTCGTACCCCTTCGCCACCGGAAGCTCCTCGGCCAGGTCGAGGGACTGCTTGGCGAGCCGGATCGCGGTGGGGCTCTTGCCGGCGATCTCTCGCGCGAGCGATTGGACGGCCTCGTCGAGGGCCGCGGCGTCCTCGTGGAGGCTCGCGACGAGGCCGAGCCGGAACGCCGTGTCGGCGTCGATCGGCCGCCCGGTGAAGTACGCGTGCCGGACGACGCCCTGCGGCAGCAGGCGCATCAGGAAGCGTCCGCCGCCGGCGCGGCCGACGTTGATCTCCGGTAGCCCGAACGACGCGTTCGTCGTCGCGAGCCGGATGTCGCAGACGGCGGCGAGCGCGCATCCGCCGCCGATCGCCGGGCCGGGCAACGCGCAGACCACCGGCACGGGGAATCGCAGGATCCGCTCGAACACGCGGCGCGAGAGCCGCTGGCGCTCTTCGTCCGCCTTCGGCGGCATCGGCAGCTCCTTCACGTCGGCTCCCGCGGAGAAGATCCGCTCGAGGCCGGAGCGGATCACGAGCACGCTGATCGAGCGCTCGCGCGCGACCTCGGCCAGGGCCTGCTCCAGCTCTAGATACGTCTGCGTCCGCAGCGCGTTCACCGGCGGGCGGTCGAGCGTGATCGTCGCGACGCGGTCGGCGGTCGAGCAGGTCACGTCCTCGCCGTTCACAGCTCGCGCTCCCCGTCGAGGAGCTGCTTCAGGATCGTGCGCCGCAGGATCTCGGACGAGCCGTCCGCGACGAGCACCGACCGCAGCGCCTGCCACGCCTCGGCCAGCGCGAGCTCGTTTGTGAAGCCCATGGCCCCGTGGGCCTGCATGGCGCGGTCGACCGCGCGGGCGCCGGCCTCGGTGGCGTAGGCCTTCGCCATGGCGAGCTCCATCCGCGCCGGCAGGCCGGCGTCGAGCTTCCGAGCGCAGTCGAGCCCGACGAGCCGGGCCGCGTGCACCTCCATCGCGGACTCCGCGAGCGGGAAGGTGATCCCCTGGTACTCCGCCACCCGCTTCCCGAAGGTCTCGCGCTCCTGCACGTAGGCGAGGGCCTTCTCCAGCGCCCAGCGGGCGAGCCCGACCCCCTTGGCCGCGTTGTACAGCCGCCCGAGGGAGACGCCGAGCAGCGCGAGCCGGAAGCCGTCCCCGACCTCGCCGAGGACGTGGTCGTCGGGAACCTCCACGCCCGCGAGCTGCACGATCCCCTCATGGCCTCCGGCCTGACCGAACATGCGGGTGACCGAAAAGACGTCGAACCCGGGCGTGTCTGTCGGGACGGCGAAGGCCGTGATGCCGCCGCGCCGTGCGGCAGCCGCTTCGACATCGGTCACGGCGAAGACGATTGCGAGGTCGGCGTGCGCGGCGTTGCTGATCCACTGCTTCTCGCCGTCGAGCCTCCAACCGCCGGGGATGGGCACGGCCCGCGTTCGCATCATCCAGGCATCCGATCCCGCATCGGGCTCGGACATCGCGAAGCAGGTCGTCCGCTCGCCGGAGACGATTGCCGGTAGGTGGCGATCGCGGACGGCGGGGGAGAGGTGCTCGAGGAGCGGGCTCGGCCCTTTCGTCCAGTGGGCGACGGCGTACCAGCCAAGCCAGTACTTGGCGCCGCATTCGCGGAAGATCGTCTCCCAAGCGAGGAAGAGCGCCTCGTGGCCGAGGGCCGCTCCGCCCATCGACTCCGGCGCGAGCATGAGGTAGTAGCCCGCTTCTGCTGACGCCGTCCTGACCTCGCGCATGAGCTGCTCGACCTCCGGCGTGTAGCGGCCGGTCGCGTCATGGACGCGGTGGGGGCTCTCGAGCAGGTCGGCGTGGCGCTCGTGGCGCGCGACGACCTCGGCGGCGAGAAAGGCGCGAAGGCCGTCCAGGATCTCGTCGTCGAGAGCACTCTGCTGCGTCAACGCCACCATCTCACCTCGGCTTGAGCCCGAGACGTCGCGCGATCGTCTCACGCTGCATCTGCGATGTCCCGGCGGTGATGGTCGAGCCCACGGCGGCGCGCAGGTGTCGCTGCATCGGGAACTCCATCGAGTAGCCGTAGCCGCCGAGGATCTGGACGCCCTGACGGGCGATCTCGACGAACCGCTCCGAGCCGAAGAGCTTCGCCATGCAGATCTCGAGCAGCGCATCCTGGCCCGTGTCCAGGAGCCACGCCGCGCGGTACGTGAGCCAGCGGGCGGCCTCGACGTCGGTCGCCATGTCGGCGAGCAGATGCGCGATCGCCTGGAAGTCGCCGATCCGCCGCCCGAACTGTTGGCGCTCCTTCGCGTACGCAAGCGCCTCGTCGACGACGGCGGACGCGTTCCCGACGTATGCCGCGGAGGTGACGATTCGCTCCAGTCGAAGGCCGGAGAGCAGCACGTCCCAGCCGCCGTTCAGAGGCCCGAGCAGCGCGTCGGCAGGAACCTCGACGTCGGTGAACACGAGCTGCGTCGTCGGGAACATGTGCCGGCCGAGCGTCGGGATCTTGTGGATCTCGAGCCCCGGCGAGCGGTTGTCGACGAGGAAGGCGCTGAGCGCCTCCTGATGCGGCCCGTCGCCGGTGCGCGCGTAGACGCAGATGAACGTGTCGTCGACGGCCCCGCCGCTCGCGAACACCTTCTCGCCGTTGAGGACGAACACGTCCCCGCGACGTTCCGCCCGGGTGCGCATCGCGCCCGCGTCCGAGCCGGCCCCCGCCTCGGTCATGGCGACGCTCATGCGGATCCTCCCTTCGAGCAGGGGCGGCAGGAAGCGCTGTTGCTGCTCGGGGGTCCCGTGGTGGAGGACGTTGAGCCCGGTGAAGATCGGCGTGCCGTAGAGGCCGGTCAGGTCGTAGCCGGAGCGGCCGAGCTCCTCCGCGAGGAGGACGAGGTCGACGACGCCCGCTCCGGCGCCGCCAACCTCGGTCGGGAAGGGGAGAGTCAGGAGCCCCAGTTCGGCCCAGCGTGCGTACAGCTCGTACGGGTAGCTCTCCTCCTCGTCCCAGCGGCGGAGCTGCTCCGAAGGCGCGTGCCGCGCCATCAGCGCCCGCACGGTCTCGCGGAGCTGGAGCTGCTCCTCGGTCAGGCTGAAGTCGAACACGTGGGCCCGACGCTACCTGCTCGCGGTCGCTTCATCAAGCAAACGCTTGGTTGAATTCCTGCTCAGATCGCCGTCGCTTCGAGCGCGGGAACGCGCTGTCGCGGGTCGGGGATCTCCGCGGTGCCGGCGACCGCCCGCTCGACCAGGTCGCTCACCTCGTGGTCCGTCGGGTCGGGGAACCCGAGTGCCTGCAGGTTGCGGGTCGTCATTACGAGCCACGTGATGCAGGCGGCGTACTCGACGGCGCCGCGCCGGCCGAGCAGCGCCTCCACGCCGGCGAACTGATGGGGAGTGACCCGCCCGTGGATCGTCGCGCGGATGAACGCCGCGAGCTCACGCTCTCGGGCCGTCAACTCGTCCTCGCGGCCGGTCCAGACTGCCCGGATCGCCTCCGGACGGACGCCGACGGCGATGGCGTCGGGCGTGTGGGCGCGCACGACCGAGTTCGAGCCCAGCTCCTTCCCGAGGACGATGTCCACCCACTCGCGGTCCGCGTGCGAGAAGCTGCCCACGGTCTCCCCCCGCGTCCGGAAGAAGATCGCAAGCGCGCTGAGCAGGTCGGCGATCCGCGGGCTGTGCATCAGCAGGCCGTAGTAGGGGCCGACCGCCTCTTCGGGAGGACGGTCGTGCCAGACCAGGGAGTTCTGGCGGGCGACGACCCGGTCGAACATCTCGCGCTCGTCGTCGGCCACCTGCTCGCGGTCGTAGATGGGCTCCACGAACATCACACGCTCCTATGTCTCGCTGGAACCGGCCCTGTAGAGGTAGTCGGGCTCGTACGGCCCGTCGGTGTCGGCGCCGGTCTCGCGCAGGAACCCGCCGTCGCCGTACTCCGCGAGCACCATCGGGAGCCCACCGACGCCTTTCGCGTAGTAGAGCTCGCGGACGCCGCCGGGAGTGACGAGCTCGCTCGTGAGCTCGAGCCCCTCCTTCTCCATCGCGGCGCGGCTCTCCTCGATGTCGTCCACCCGGACTCCGATCGCGGCCAGGCTCCCGCTCCACCCCGACGCGGACCGGGGCGATGCCGAGAGCGGCTGAACGAGCTCGAAGCCCTCGTCGGAGAGGCCGACACGACATCCCATCGCGTTCACATCGTGAACCTTCGTCTCGATTCCGAACAGCCGCTTCAGCTCTGCCGCAACGGCGTTCACGTCCGGTACGACAACGGCCACGCGATCCACCTTGCCTGTCGCCATCCGCTCGGCTCCTTGTCCAAGTCCTCTACCAACCGTACGGTAGTTTTCGTATGATACTGCGGCGGCGGCTTCGCCAGTGTCCACCCGTCCAAGGAGGCCCCAGATGGTCGGTGACGTGATCGTGGCGGACGCCACGGTGCACGCGTACAACTGGTCGAAGGAGAACTACGCCGTCCCGATCGCCGACCGGACGACGGCCGCCGGCCTCGGCTTCCACGGCTGGCTCACGACCGACGAGGCGAGCAAGCTCACCGAGGCCGAGTTCCGTCACGACTGGACGGCCGAGGAGCTCGAGAAGGCCCTCTTCTACGAGTCGCCGGTCGATCTCGCCGGGCATCACGGTACCCCGATCTGGGACTACTACAAGGACGGCCACAGCGCGACCGAGAAGGGGTTCCAGTTGCGCGAGCTGCAGCCGAACCGCACGATCGTGTACGGGGCGGTGAACCCGTTCCACGGCCAGAAGTGCCTCGAGGACGTCGAGCGCCTCGTCGAGCAAGGCGTCGACGGGATCAAGGTGTACGCCGCGCGTTACGACCAGGGCGTGACCTACGAGCAGCGGCTCGACGACCCGGAGTTCGGCTACCCGTTCATCCAGAAGTGCGTCGATCTGGGCGTCCGCGTGATCGCGACGCACAAGGCGGTCCCGTTCGGCCCGGTGCGGTCGGAGTTCTACAACGTGCGCGACCTTCCCGAGGTGTGCGCCGTCTTCCCGCAGATGAACTTCGAGATCGTGCACGCCGGCTTCGCCTTCGTCGAGGAGACGGCCTTCCTCGCCGGGTTCCCGAACGTCTGGCTGAACCTCGAGTTCTCCGCGGCGATCGTGACGAAGGCGCCCCGGCGCGTCGCCGAGTTCATCGGGAAGTTCGCGACGATGGGCGGCGCCGACAAGATCCTCTTCTCGACGACGTGCGCGCTC
>JAFAIV010000325.1 GCA_019236545.1 Actinomycetota bacterium
GCGAAGGCGCGCGCCTGCACGATGTCGCTCCGGTCCGGGACGACCGCGTACTTCACGTGGCGCAACACGGCGAACGAGCTGCACCTCAGTGCCTCGGTCCCGGCCGGGACGTACACCGTCGCCGTCGACTGCGTCGACGGCCACGCGCGCCCGTACTCGCTGCTGGTCAACGGCAACCTCCCGGCCTGATCACGCGGAGAGCAGGGCGGGCCGGAGCGGCGTCGCGTCGTCGCGCTGGTCCGCGTCGTCGACGTCGGCCTCGACGAGGAGCCCCGCCTCGCGTGCGCGCGCGACCGCCTCGCGCCGGCTCGAGACGCCGAGCTTGCGGTAGGCGTTCGCCAGGTGGAACTTCACCGTCTGGTCGCTGAGCCACAGCGCCCGCGCGACATCGCGGTTGGAGGCTCCCTCGGCGACGAGGCGCAGGACGTCCAGCTCCCTCGACGTGAGGCGCACCCAGCCGAGATGCTGACCGACGAGCTCGTGGAGCGCCGACTCGATCTCCGGCAGCTCGCGCCGCTTCGTCACGAACGCCGCGTCGCGGAGGCCGTCGATCGCGTAGCGCCGGTCGCGCCGCGCCGAGACGATCAGCGTCGTCATCCGCGGCAACAGCTCCTGCGCGTCACGGAGCTCCTCGGCGATCCCCGGCAGCTCGTCCGGGTCGACGACGACGAGGTGCGGACGCACGGTGTGGACGAGGTTGCGGAACTCAGGCACCGACTCGCAGACGACGATGGTGCCCATGCCGAGCCGCTTCAGCATCGACGCGATGGTCGACCGCCACAGCGGCTGGTTGTCGAAGACCAGCGCCCTGAGGACGCCCCGTTTGGTGATCAGCTGCGTAGACATTCCTTCTCCCCCTACTCCTTCGAACGACATCTGGACGAGACCCCTGTTGCGGCGCGCGGTCGCGCGCGTGGGGCCCGCTCAGTCGGGGCGTTCGATGCGGAGCCGGACGATCTCGGCGTCCGGGATGACGCCGGTCTCGCGGAGACGGACGAGCACGGGGCCGTGCCCCGCGGAAGCGGTGAGGCCGCAGGCGAGCGCGGAGCAGCCGCCGGCGCCCGCGGGGGCGGGTGCGCCGCCGCTCGCGCTGGACGAGTCGCCGCTCGCGGTGTGGCCCGGCGTCGGCAGGTCGAAGGCGGGTCGGTGCGGCTGTGTCCGGTGGACGGCGCGCGCGTGGCCGGGCGCAGCGCGTCTGTGCACGCCGCCCGCCGCACGGTGCGGGGCGGGCGCGGCGACGCCGGCCTCGGGCACCGGCGCCACGGGCACGGCCGCCGGCAGGACCGGAAGGCCAGGCGTGGTCCAGCCGGCGGGGCGGAAGAGCGCGAGCCGCCGTTCGGGCCTCGGCAGCAGGACGACGCTCGCCGCCGACGGGTCGACGAGCGCGTTCACCTGCGCCGTGTCTCCCGCCGCCGGGACGACCGGGTCGGTCGGCGGCGCCACAGGCGGAGGCGGCGGAACGCTCGCGGCCGTTGCCGTCGCGGTCGGCGCGGGCGGCACGTCGAGGACGACGGTCTGCTGCGGCTGCGCCGGCGGCGGGACCGTCACCACGACGGTCTGCCCCTGCGCGTCCTGCGGCGGCGGTGCCGGCTGGGCCGGCGGAGGCGTCGGGTCGGCGGGCGGCGCGGGCGCCGGGTCCGGCGCGGCTGCCGGAGCAGGCGCGGGAGTCGGTGCGGGAGCGGGTGCCGGAGCCGGTGCCGGCGGCGTGGCCGGAGCCGGCGTGTCGCCGGCGGGCGGCGGCGTCGTGCCGCCGCACCCCGCCGGGGTCGTGTCGGCCGCCCCCGAGCCGGCAGACGCCGCAGCCGAGCTATCCGATCCCTGCGGCGTGACGGCCGGGGGAGAGGATGTGGATTCGGCCGCTCCGCCCGAGGGGTTGGCCTGGGCGTCTGCCGGCTCCGCGGCACCGGGGGCGGGACTTGAGGCTTGGGGCTGGCCGTCGGCGGGCTGCGCGGCGGCAGAGGAGGAGTCCCCTTGCGAAGTGGTGGTCGACGAGGAAGACGAGTCCGGAGGCGGCGACGACGGCGGAGGCGTCGGCGGTGCCTGCTGGCTGTCCGCGGGCGGCGCCTGCTGCGCCGCGGGAGCGGCAGGCGGCGCTGCCGTGTCGGGGGTGGTCGAGTCGTCGCCGGAGGTCGCGCACGCGGGCGCGGCCGGCTGCGAAGGCGGGCTCGCGCTGCCGTCCGCCCACGCGGACGCGACCCCGGCGGCGAGAAACAGCACGCACGCGGCAACGCCGGACAACGCCAAACGCAGATAGCGTCGCGACGCCGCAAAGCCCTGGACAGGCTGCCGCACGTGCATCCCCCTGTGTTGTGCTTGCTCCCCAGTTGCAGGCGGACCCGCAACTCCTCGCAGCATATACCCCAATCGGGGGAATTCAGTCGAAACCGCCCCGAACGTCCTGCGCGACCCCGATAATTCCGCGCGCAGGTCTCCGGATCCCCCTGGAGGCTTGCTCCCAAAGCCACTGAGGCCGGCCCGGGCCGGCCTCAGTGCAATCTCCTCGAGAACGATTCCGGAACGGGAGAGGGCGAGCCGCCGCTCGCCCTCTACTTCCGCAGACCCCCTTGGAGCTCTCCCGCTCCTACCTTATCCGGGAGGGCCTGTCCGCAAAACCACCGATGGCCGGGGCCAGAGCCTGGCCTACGGTGGAGCCATGTGGGACATCCTCACCTGGCACGACGGCACGCTCTCGATCGCGTGGTGGTTCCTGATCGTCGTGGTCTTCGTGCTGATCGCCGCCGCCGGCGCCGGCGCGGCCAGGCGCTAGCGGCCCGGCTCACGGCCTTCTCAGAAGGCGCGCCTAGCGTGCCGCGTGCGTCAACCACCCCGAAGGAGATCTCATAGGCCTGCTCGCGTCGCGGGCGCGGCCGTCGCCGCGCCCGCACGCCTCACTCCTCGAAAGGCTGCGGGGCAGGGACTCGAACCCCAACTTCCTGATCCAGAGTCAGGCGTCCTACCATTAGACGACCCCGCAACGGGCCGCCCGGAGTGTAGCGGCCTCCCCGGGCGGGCTCAGATCTCGAGGTGGTACATCGGCACGAGCCGCTGCTCGGTCTCGGTGTCGATGTGGGCGACGACCTCGACGTACGGCTCGAGCCCCGACCCGCGGAGCTTCGCCTTCAGCAGCCCGTCGACCTGGAAGATCCCGGAGCTGTTGTTCATCAGGATCTCGATCAGGATCGGCCGCTCCTTGCCGTCCGAGATCGTCACGTCCTCGATCGCCGCCGCCGAGAGCGAGTGCATCGAGACGCTCCCCTTCTGGAACGG
>JAFAIV010000411.1 GCA_019236545.1 Actinomycetota bacterium
CGATCTCGAGGTGGTTCAGCTCGTCGGCGGGCTCGAAGCCGAAGACGCGCGAGACGAAGTCGAGCGTCGCCTCGAGGGAGCGGAAGACGTTCTCCCGCTTCCGGAAGCCGTGGCCCTCGCCGGGGAAGGCCAGGTAGGCGTGCGGGATGCCCTTCCGGTCGAGCGCGGCGACCATCATCTCGGCCTGGTTGGGGAGGACGACCTTGTCGTCGAGGCCCTGCAGGATCAGCATCGGCCGCTCGATCCGGTCGGCCACGTGGATCGGCGAGCGCTCGCGGTAGAGGTCGGCGCGCTCGGGATAGGGGCCGATCATCGAGTCGAGGTAGCGCGCCTCGAACTTGTGGGTCTCGGTGGCGAGCGCCTCGGCGTCGGCGACGCCGAAGTAGCTCACGCCCGCGGCGAACGAGTCCGGTTCGAACGCGAGGGCGCAGAAGACGACGTAGCCGCCGGCGCTGCCCCCCTCGACCCACGTGCGGGCCGGGTCCGCGGCGCCCTGCTGCGCGAGGTGGCGCGCCGCGGCGACGCAGTCCTGCCAATCGATCTCGCCCCAGCGGCTGTTGAGAAGGCGGCGGTACTCGCGGCCGTAGCCGGTGCTGCCGCGGTAGTTGACGTCGACGACGCCGATCCCGCGCGTCGTCCAGAAGTGGAAGCGCGGGCCGAACGACGGCTCCGTGTGCGCGGTCGGGCCGCCGTGGCAGACGACGCGCAGCGGCGGCCGCTCGTCCTCCAGGCCCTCGAAGCGCGCGCTCGCCGGCGGGTAGTAGAAGGCGTGCGCGGTGCCGCCGCCGGTCGTCGGGAACTCGATCGCGCGCGGGATCGACACGTCGCCCGGGTCGAGCTCGAGGTCGAGCGTCCGGTGGACCGGACTCGGCTCGCCGCCGTCCCAGAGGACGACGGTCAGCGGCTCGGTGGGGGACGCGGCGGCGAACGCGACGGTACCGCCGTCGACGGCGAAGGTGGTGTGCTCGTACGAGGTGAAGTCGAGCGCGGCCGGCTTCAGCTCGCCGCTCGCGGGGTCGAGGAGCTCGAGCGAGTCCACGGCGTCCCGCGTGACGACGCAGGCGATCCGGCCGTCGGCGAGGAAGCCGTAGCGCGTCATCGCGAAGACCCAGGCGGGGAAGCCGATCTCGCCGTCGGTGAGGCGCGTCAGCGGGCCGTCCTCCGTGTGCAGGTTCCACCAGCCGTTCCGGTCGGTGCAGAAGTGGAGGACGCCGTGCGGCGACCACCTCGGGTCGATCACGGACTCGTCGGCGGCGCCGGCGACCTTGCGCTCGTTCGCAAGCGTCCCGTCCTCGCCGAGGTCCGCGACCCAGAGCTCGGTGCCGTCCCACGGCATCTGCGGGTGGTCCCACGAGAGCCAGGCGAGGCGGCGGCCGTCCGGCGAGACGCGCGGGGCTGCGTAGAAGTCCCGGCCGGACGCGACGATCCGTGGCTCGGCGGAGCCGTCGGCGGGGAGCGCGACGAGCTCGTTCAGGACCTCCCCGTCCTCGTGGCGCTCGCGGACGCAGACGACGAGCCGCCCGTCCTGAGTGGTGTCGCCGTCCGCGTAGCGGTGCGCGTTCTCCGTTGGGGGCTCCGGGACGATGGCCACCGGTTCGGCGTCGGCGCCGTCCTGGCGGTAGAGGACGCTCGTCGTGAACTCGGAGAAGAAGACCGTGTCGCCGTGGAACCACGACGCGCCGCCGCCGTACTCGTGCACGCGCGAGCGGACGTTGAAGCCGGCCGGCGTGACGTCGCGCTTCGCGCCGTCGCGCCACTCGACCACGACCATCCGTCCACCCTCCTCCGGCCGCGCCTCGCTCCAGCGGACGCGGCCGTCGTCGAGGTGGAGGTCGGCGACGCCGTAGCTCGGCAGGCCGGAGACGAGCTCGACGGAGAGCGGCGACTCCCAGGTCCCGTAGGGGCGGATCACTGCGGCAGATCCTAGAATCGATCCCTTCCGTGCTGCGGCGACGTCAACGCACCGACGGGCGCAGGACCCGGATCCGCAAGCTGCGCTTCCTCGCCCTCCTCGGGGTGCTGTTCGCGCTGGCCGTGTCGGCCTTCTCCTTCGGGCTCGTGCTCGCGGTCGGGCAGCAGCTCGGCGGGCTCGACCCGTCCCGGCAGCACCCGCTCCAGGTCGACGGCTACATCTACGCGAACGACGGCCACACGATCCTCGCCGTCCTGCGCGGCTCCCAGAGCCGCGTCCTCGACACGAGCGACCAGATCTCGCCGTGGCTGAAGCAGGCGATCGTGGCGACCGAGGACAAGCGCTTCTGGGAGCACCGCGGCGTCGACCTGCGCGGCATCGCGCGCGCCGTCGTCGCCGACCTGCGCGGCCGGCCCGTCCAGGGAGGCTCGACGATCACGCAGCAGTTCGTGAAGAACGCCCTCACCGGCGACACGCGCACGATCGTCCGGAAGCTGAAGGAGGCGGCGCTCGCCTGGCAGCTCGAGCAGCGCTGGTCGAAGGAGCGGATCCTCACCGCCTACCTGAACACGATCTACTTCGGCAACGGCGCGTACGGCGCCGAGCGCGCGGCGCGCACGTACTTCGGGCACAGCGCCGCGAAGCTGACGCTCTCCGAGGCCGCCCTGCTCGCCGGGATCCCGGAGGACCCGAGCGCGTACGACCCGGTGCGGCACCCCGCGGCGGCGCGGGCGCGGCGGAGGCTCGTGCTCGGCCTGATGCTGCAGCAGAAGGTGATCCAGCCGTACCAGTACGCGATCGCCGTCGACGCGCCGATGCCGAAGCCGGAGGACGTGCACCTCTCCGGCGTCCAGGGGGTCGCGCCGTACTTCGGCGAGTACGTCAAGGCGCAGCTGATCGCGAAGCTCGGCGCGCGGCGCGTCTTCGGCGGCGGCCTGCGCGTGCGGACGACGATCGACCTCCGCCTCCAGAAGCTCGCGCAGAAGGCCGTCCAGAAGTGGCTGCCGAGCCCGACCGGCCCGCAGGCGGCGCTCGTGGCGATCGACCCGCGCGACGGGAAGGTGCTCGCGATGGTCGGCGGCCGGAACTTCCACCAGAGCCAGTTCAACCTCGCGGTCCAGGGGATCCGGCAGCCCGGCTCGTCCTTCAAGCCGTTCGTGCTGGCGACGGCGCTGAAGGAGGGCATCTCGCCGGCGACGCAGTACAAGTCGGGGCCGGTCTCGATCTTCCTCGGGAACAAGTACTGGCCGGTCCACAACTACGAGGGCGAGTACCTCGGCGTCATCGACCTCGCGAAGGCGATCGCCGTCTCCGACAACACGGTCTTCGCGCAGCTGACCCGGGACGTCGGGCCGGTCTCGGTCGCGCACACGGCGCACGAGCTCGGGATCATGCGGCCGCTGCACGGCGTCTTCTCGATCGGCCTCGGGACTCAAGCCGTGTCGCCGCTGGACATGGCCCGCGCGTATTCGTCGTTCGCCGACGGCGGCTACCGGATCGACGGCTCCTTCCTCGGGGACGAGCCGCGGACGGTCACGTCGATCACGGACGTGACCGGGAGGACGGTCGCGGCGAACGACCCCGTGCGGCGGCCGGTGCTGACCTCCGAGCAGGACGACCTGCTGACGCAGCTCCTCGAGGGCGTCGTCACCGGCGGGACGGGCACGGCAGCCGCGATCCCCGGGCGCCAGGTCGCGGGTAAGACCGGGACGACGGAGAACTACGGCGACGCGTGGTTCGTCGGCTACACGCCGCAGCTCGTCGTCGCCGTCTGGGTCGGCTACCCGAAAGGGCTCGTGCCGATGCTGCACGAGTTCAAGGGCGGCCCGGTCGTCGGCGGGTCGTTCCCGGCGCTGATCTGGAAGACGTTCACGGAGTCGGCGCTGACCGAGCTCGGCGACGCGCCCGAGCAGTTCCCGTACGTCCCGTGGCCCGCCGGCGTCGTCGAGCGGGTCACGAACGAGAACGGGACGCTGCAGCTCGACAACGGCCAGTGCCGGCACACGACGACGCTCGTGTTCTTCAGCGGCAGCCAGCCGAGCCAGACCGCGAACTGCGACGCGAACGCCGTCGAGGTGCCGAACGTCGTCGGGCTCGCAGCGCCGGTCGCCCGCCAGCGCCTCCAGGACCAGCCGCTGACGCCGGAGCTGATCTACGAGCCGGCGAAGCGCGGCGAAGCCGTGGGCTCCGTGCTGCGGCAGTTCCCGGCGGGCGGGACGCTCTCCCCGCTGGCCGTCGTCCGGCTCGTGATCGCTAGCCGGTCCGGAAGCTCCACGTCTTCGTCTGCGAGTCCCCGTTCCCCGTGACGGTGACCGTCGCGGTGTAGCGCGTCCCGGGCGCGAGCGGCGAGACGGGGATCAGGAAGAAGACGCCAGGCGCGACGTAGATCTTGATCTTCGCGTGCTCGTCCGGGATGACGATCCGGATCGGCACAGGGCCCTTCGGGCCTGTCAGCTTCGCGTCCTTCAGCGTCGGCGCCTGCTGCTGGTACTGCCACGGCCCGGCCGCGAAGATGTAGATCGTCGGGCCGGTCGCGCGGCCCTGCGGAAGGCCGACGACGTCGCCCGGTGAGGCCGGCCACTCGTTGCGGACGACCTGGCTGGACGGGACGCCGGTGCGGTTGGGGCCCGGGTACGCGTAGATCGTGTCGTTCGGGATCTGGCGGCCGCCGCCGAGGACGATCTCGACGCAGGTGCGCCGGCCGCTCTCGTAGGCGCCGATCTGCATCAGGCTCGGCGCGAGGAGCGTGGCGAGGTGGAGCGGCAGGTTCTCGAACGGGTTCCCCTGCAGCCAGTCGTACTCGTACGCCTGGTCGCCGCCGAGGCCGGCGAGCTGCCCGTCCTTCGTGAAGCCGGGCTTGCCGGGCGTCTCGACGTGCGTCCACTGGATGCCGTTCAGCTCCTCGTAGCGGACGTGGTGCATGCAGCCGGTCGTCCACTCGGGGTTGAGCTCGAGCCCGCCTGGGATGCCGTTGGCCTCGCGCTGTGCGTTCAGACGGGCGACGATCTGGCCCGGGGTCGCGGCGCCGGCCGCCGTCGCGAGGACGGCGGCGAGGAGCGCAGCCGCAGTCAGCGCTCGACGCATGGCGCGATCATCTCATCGCAGCGGCTTGCTGAGAAACGGCGAGCCCCGCTCGGCGTAGCGCCACTCCGGCTCGACCGCCTTCGTCAGCCCGATCCGGCGTCCGCGGGCGATCTCCGGCGTCGCCTCGCGCGCCAGGAGCTCGAACGGCGGGGCGTCGAGCGGGACGCCGTCGTGCTCCCGCGTGATGGCCAGCGCCTGGCAGAGCTTCCCCGGCCCGGAGCACAGCGTGCGCGGGTCGTCGAGGCCGCGCCGCGCGCGCATCGCGTCGAGCCCGTGCGTCGGCTCGAGCGCGCGGATCAGCACGGCCTCCGCCCTCCCCTCGGCGTCACAGACGAGGTTGAGGCACCAGTGGATCCCGTAGGAGCGGTAGACGTAGGCGTGTCCGGGCGGGCCGAACATCGAGGCGTTCCGCTCGGTGCGGCCGCCGAAGGCGTGGCTCGCCGGGTCCTCCTGGTCGTACGCCTCGACCTCGACGATCCTCCCGCCCACGCCGTCGACGAGGAGCGTCGCGCCGATCAGCTCCGGCGCAACCTCGTGCACGGAGCGGGCGAAGAACTCACGCGACAACGCCACTGCGAACCCTCGCGTGGTAGCGGAGAAGGACCGGGAACGCGGCCGCGCTCGCGAGCGTCCCGGCGATGCAGAGAACGCCGCCCGACGCGACCGAGAAGCGGATGCTCGTGACCGAGGCGACGACGCCCGCCTCGAGGTTCCCGAGCGACGGCGCGGCAGCGACCTGCATGAACTCGATCCCGCGCACGCGCCCCTGCAGGCGGTCCGGCGTGAGCGCGAGCACCATCGCGTTCCGGAAGATCGCGCTGACCTGATCGGCGAGGCCCGCGAAGGCGAGCAGGACGAGCGCGAGCCAGAGGTGCGTGGCGAACGCGAACGCGGTCACGGCCACGCCCCACAGCGTCGCCGCGACGACCACGACGAGGCCCTGCCGGCGCACGTGGGCAACCCAGCCGGAGCCGAGGCCCGCGAGGAGCGCGCCGGCGGACGGCGCCGCGTAGAGGTAGCCGACGAGGGTGGCGTCGCCGAAGCGGTTGGCGGCGATCGCCGGGAAGAGCGCGATCGGCATCCCGAAGACCATCGCGTTCGTGTCGACGAGGAAGAAGCCGAGGATCACCTTTTCGCTCGCGACGAAGCGGAACCCCTCGGCGATCGAGCGGAGGCCCGGCCGGTCGGCGTCCGGGTGCGGCGCCATCGCCGGCAGGCCCCAGAGCGCGACGAGGCACGCGGCGAACGAGATCGCGCCGATCGCGTAGACCCAGGTGAGGCCGACCGCGCCGATCAGGACGCCCGCGAGCGCGGGCGCGGCGATGCCGCTGAAGCCGTAGTAGACCGAGTCGAGGCCGCCCGCGCTCGCGTAGAGCTCCTGCGGGAGCAGCCGCTGCGGCAGCGAGCGCATCGCGGCGACGCCGGCGCTGAAGCACGCCTCGACGACGGTGGCGAAGACGAACAGCGCCGCGACGCTCGGGTGCGGGAGCGCGGCGTTCACGAGCAGCCCGACGATCCCGACCGCCTGCATCGTCTCGGTGACGAGGAGCATCCGCCGCCGGTCGAAGGCGTCGGCAACCGCGCCGCCCACGAGCGTCAGCGTCAGCAGCGGCACGAGCGACGTCAGCGCGAAGAGGCCGAGGTCGAGCGTCGAGTGCGTGAGCTGGTAGAGCTGGTAGGGCAGCGCGACGATCGCGAGCTCGCTGCCGGCGAACGTGACGGCCTGCCCGATCCAGAGACGGCGGTACGCCGGATACTCGCGGAGCGGCGTGACGTCGACGGCGGCCCGCGCGGCGAGGACGCGCCACGACGGGCGCTCCTGCGTCGGCGCTTGCTCCACTAGAAGAGCTGTTCCGGTTCCGGCGGGCGGGCGGTCTTCTCGAGGACGCGACGGGCACGGCGGCCGAGGTCGGCGAGGTCGACCCGGCCCTCCTCCGCCGCGGCCGCGAGCCGCTCGGCGAGGTCGAGCGCCTCGTCGAGGACGGGGCTGGCGGTGTTCGCGTCCTGGCCCATGTCGTGCAGGATCGTCCGCTCGGTGCGCGAGGCAACGACGGGCTCCTCGATCCCGTCGACCCAGACGCGGGTGCGGCTGCCGCCGCCGCGTGACTGGCCGACGATCGGCTCCAGCGCGTAGATCCGGTCGGCGCGCGCCCACTTGCCGAAGCCGAGGAAGACCATCCGCTGCCCGCGCGCGTCCGCCATCCCTCCGGATCTTCTCACGCGCAGGCAGCGATCCGGGCGGCGCGTGGCAGCCGGATGGCAGCGGCCGGGGCGAGGCTCTCGCCATGAGCACTGCGGCAACCACATCTCCCTGGGTGGAGCTCGCCGCCCGCAGCGCGGGCACGACCGAGGTCATCCTGCTCTGGTCGCGGACGTCCGGACGGCTGTGGGTCGTCGTCCTCGACATCGGCAGCGGCGAGACCTTCGTGCTGGACGCGAGGCGCGACAACGCGCTCCACGTCTTCTACCACCCGTACGCGTACCGCTGAGCTACTCGAAGTACGTGTCGTCGTGCGAGTACGGCGGCACGCACATGCAGAGCAGCGTCAGCTCGCTCGAGCCGTCGTTCTCGAGCTGGTGCCACGCGCCGGGCGGGATGACGACGGCGTCGCCGGGACGGACGCGGCGCGCCTGCCCGTCGACCTCGAGCTCGCCCGAGCCCTTCGTGATGAGATAGATCTCCTCGCTCGCGCGGTGGTAGTGACGCTCGGTCGCCTGGCCGGGCTCGAGCGTCGCCTCCGCGAGCGACTGCGCCTCCGTGTGGTGGAGCTCGCGGATCGTCGACCCGTCCTTCGTCACGAAGGGCTCGACGCGGTCGATCGAGGCGATCCTCACAGCGCGGCGGCGAGCACCTCTGCGACTCGCTCCTGGTCGTCGCGCCCGAGCGCGGTGAAGAACGGGAGGGCGACCGTCCGCGAGCTCGTCTCCTCGGAGACCGGGCAGAGGCCCTCGCGGAAGCCGTAGCGCTCGCGCATGTACGGCTGCAGATGGATGGACGGCAGGTAGCGGCTGTAGCCGATCCCCTCGCGCTCGAAGGCGGCCATGATGCGCTCGCGCGTCTCCGAGTCGGCGAGCTTCACGACGTAGACGAACCAGGAGCGGCGGTGGTCGGCGTCGTCCGCGAGCGGCAGCTCGACGCCGTCGATCCCGCCGAGGAGCTCGGCGTAGCGCGCCGCGACCTGCGAGCGCAGCTCGAGGATCTCGTCGAGGCGCTCCAGCTGGGCGAGGCCGAGCGCGGCGCGGATGTCGTCCATCCGGTAGTTGAACCCGAGCCGGACGTGCTCCAGCCAGCCGCCGGAGTCGCCGCGGCCCTGGTTGCGGAGCGACTTCAGCAGCCGCCACTCCTCCTCGGAGTGCGTCGTGACGATGCCGCCCTCGCCCGTCGTCATCTGCTTGTTCGGGTAGAAGGCGAAGACGCAGGACGGGCCGTGCGAGCCGAGCTGCGCGCCCTTGTACTCGGCCCCGAGCGCCTCGCAGGAGTCCTGGATCAGCGCGAG
>JAFAIV010000147.1 GCA_019236545.1 Actinomycetota bacterium
CACGACCGCCGCGGGCGCGCCCAGCTCTACGAGCGCCTCGGCGAACTCGCGCCGCGAGGCGTCCCGGCCGACGAGGGCCCGCGCCTCCATGAGGTTCGGCGTGACCACCGCGGCGAGCGGGAACAGGAGCGTCACGAGCGCCGCGACCGCATCGTCCTTCAGGAGCTTCGCGCCCGAGCTGGCGACCATCACCGGATCGACGACGAGCGGCACCGGGTGCTCCGCCAGGAAGCCGGCGACCGTCTCGATCACCCCGCGCGAGAAGAGCATCCCGGTCTTGACCGCGTCCGCGCCGATGTCGTCGAACACCGCGACGAGCTGCGCGAGGACGAACTCCGGCGGCACCTCGTGGACGGCGGCGACGCCGACGGTGCTCTGCGCCGTCAGCGCGACGATCGCGCTCGTCCCGTGGACGCCCGCGGCGGCGAACGCCTTCAGGTCGGCCTGGATGCCGGCGCCGCCGCCGGAGTCCGACCCTGCGATCGTCAACGCCCTCGGAATCAACCTACGCTCCCTTCGCCGGCATGACCCGGATCAGGTTCGACGGGTGTGATCTCAGCCGCGTGCGCGGCACCCCGGTGGCGGAACCCTAGCGGCGGAGGTGGAGGCGGCGGGCCACCTCGTACAGATTGACGTCCCAGCCGGCGCCGAACGTCTTGGGGGTGAAGACGCGGCGGTCGTCCGCGTTCCACCAGCGGGACTTGAGCCGCGCGACCGTCGGCTTCCGCCAGTCGTACGGCATCCCGAGGAACTTCCCGGTCTTGGCCATGCGGCTCAGCGTACCGTCCGGGCGATGCGCCTTCCTCCCGCACTCGCGGCGACGGCGACGCCCCGGATTCTCGAGCTGCTCGGGCCAGGCCCCGGCCGCGTGCTGGAGGTCGGCTTCGCCGGGATCCACGCGCGGCCGCTCGAGCTCGCGGGCTGGGCGGTCGAGGTCTTCGAGCCCGATCGCGAGTTCCTCGCCCGGGCGCGCGAGCGGAGCGAGCACGTGGTCGAGCGGCCGGAGGGGCGGTACGACGCCGTCGTCGCGACGGCGGACGCGAGCCTGGACGGGATCGACGCGGCCCGCGTGCTCCTCGTCAAGCGGGATGGATCCGTGCGCTAGCGGCGTTAGAGCGCGCATGGAGCTGCGCGTCGCCCTCACCATTCCGGACTTCGACACGGCCGTCGCCTTCTACCGCGACGCGCTCGGGCTTGCGCAGCTCGCCGACTGGAGCGGCGAGGACGGGCGCGTGATCCTCCTCGATGCGGGCCGGGCGACGCTAGAGCTCTTCGACGAGCGGCAGGCGGAGAGCGTCGACCGGATCGAGGCGGGCCGCCGCGTCTCCGGTCACGTACGCCTCGCGGTCGAGGTCGACGACATCGACGGGACGGCGCGGCGCCTCCTCGCCGCGGGCGCGTCTGCCGAGGCGCCGCCGGTCGTCCCACCGTGGGGCGGCCGGAACGCGCGGCTGCGGACGCCGGACGGGATGCAGCTGACACTGTTCAGCGAGCCGTAGGCCGCTTCAATGGTCGCGATGGCCGCGACCGCGCTCTGGGACGACCTGCTCACCGGCGAGGAGCTCGCCCACCTCACGACCGAGCCGGCGCGCGAGCCGCAGCTCGCGCCGATCCCCGAGGTGCTCGACCCGCGCGTCCGCGCCGCGCTCGCGGCCGTCGGGATCGAGAGCCTCTACGAGCACCAGGCCGAGGCATACGAGCTCGCGCGCGCCGGGCGGGACGTGATCGTCACCACCGGCACCGCCTCCGGCAAGACGCTCGCCTTCAACCTACCGGTGCTGGAGACGCTCGCCGGGGACCGCCACGCGCGGGCGATCTACCTCTACCCGACGAAGGCGCTCGCGCAGGACCAGGCGCGGACGATCGCCTCCCTCGGCGTCCCCGGCGTCAGGCCCGCGATCTACGACGGCGACACGCCGACCGAGCAGCGCCGCCAGATCCGCGGCTGGGCGAACGCGATCCTGACCAACCCGGACATGCTCCACATCGGCGTGCTGCCGCGCCACGACCTCTGGGGCGACGTCCTGCACAACCTCCGCTACGTCGTCGTCGACGAGGCGCACGTCTACCGCGGCGTCTTCGGCTCGCACGTCGCGAACGTCCTCCGCAGGCTCCGCCGCCTCGCGCGGATCTACGGCGCCGAGCCGCAGTTCCTGCTCGCGTCGGCGACGATCGCCAACCCGGGCGAGCTCGCGCAGCGGCTGCTCGGGCTCGAGCTGGCGGTCGTCGGGGACGATGCCGCGCCGCGCGCCGAGCGGACGATCGCGCTCTGGAACCCGCCGCTCCTCGACGCGGAGCTCGGACTGCGGGCGAGCGCGCTCGGCGAGGCGTCGCGCCTGCTCGCGGGCCTCGTCTCGCGCGGGCTGCGGACGATCTGCTTCACGAAGAGCCGGAAGTCCGCGGAGCTGATCCACCGCTTCACCGCCGACCGGGTCGACGCGGCGACCGCCCGCAGGCTCGCGCCGTACCGCGCCGGCTACACGCCGCAGCAGCGCCGCGAGATCGAGCAGCGTCTCGTCGGCGGCGACCTCCTCGGCGTGACCGCGACCGACGCGCTCGAGCTCGGGATCGACATCGGGCTGCTCGACTGCGCCATCTCCGTCGGCTTCCCGGGGACGGTCGCCAGCCTCCGCCAGCAGTGGGGCCGCGCCGGCCGACGCGGGCACGGGCTGGCCGTCCTGATCGCTTCCGAGGACGCGCTCGACCAGTACTTCATGCGCGAGCCCGAGACGCTCCTCGGCCGGCGCGTCGAGGCGGCGATCCTCGACCACGCGAACCCGCGCGTCCTCGACGGCCACGTCGCTGCCGCCGCGTTCGAGGCGCCGGTGGACGAGACGGACGCCGCGACGCTCGGCCCGGAGGCGCTGGAGCGCGCGCCGCTCGTCCCGGACCTGCGGCAGACGCCGCGCGGCTGGGTCTGGGCCGGCCAGGACTCTCCCGCCGCGCGGATCCCGCTCCGCTCGAGCTCCGCCGACACGTTCACCGTGATCGACGTCGCGACCGGCGACGTCCTCGGCATCGCCGAGGAGGAGCGCGCCTACTCGACCGTCCACGAGGGCGCGGTCTACCTCCACCTCGGCCGCCAGTACCTCGTGCGCGAGCTCGACATCCCGGCGCGACGGGCGCTCGTCGAGCCGTTCGACGGCGACTTCTACACCCAGGCGAAGAAGGAGACCTCGACCGACGTCGTCGAGCCGAAGCGCGTCGAGCGACGGCTCG
>JAFAIV010000151.1 GCA_019236545.1 Actinomycetota bacterium
GGCGGCGTCGAGTTCGCGACCGCCGAGGAGGTGATCGCCTCACTCGGCTAAGGCCCGCGGGCCGAACTGCCGATGAGTGACGCGATGGTGGGCCACTGGTTCCACTCCGCCGCGGACTTCGTCACGACCTGGCTCCCGCTCGCGTTCTTCGGGATCCTCGTCCTGACCGCATGGCTGCTCTGGAAGACGGTCGGGATGATGCCGCGCATCAAGCCCGTCAACCAGGCGACGAAGGCGCGCAGCCACACGACCTGGGCCGACGTCGCAGGCGTCGAGGAGGTGCGCGGCGAGCTGATGGAGGTCGTCGACTTCCTCCGCGACCCGAAGCGCTTCGAGCGGCTCGGCGCCAAGGTGCCGAAGGGGATCCTCCTCTACGGCCCGCCCGGCACCGGCAAGACGCTGCTCGCGAAGGCCGTCGCGCACGAGTCGGGCGCGAACTTCTACTCGGCGAGCGCGTCCTCGTTCGTCGAGATGTTCGCCGGCCTCGGCGCCGCCCGAATCCGCAAGCTCTTCCAGGAGGCGCGCAAGAACGCGCCGTCGATCGTCTTCATCGACGAGCTCGACGCCGTCGGCGCGCAGCGCACCGGCCACGGCTTCAACCGCGAGCAGGACCAGACCCTGAACCAGCTCCTCGTCGAGCTCGACGGCTTCGAGGGCGCCGAGCAGGTCGTGGTCATGGGCGCCTCCAACCGCATCCAGGACCTCGACCCCGCGCTCCTCCGGCCCGGTCGCTTCGACCGCCAGATGCTCGTCCCGCCGCCGGACCTCGGCGGCCGCGAGGCGATCCTCGGCGTCCACACGCGTGGAAAGCCGCTCGGCGCCGACGTCGACCTGCGCGTCATCGCCCGCCAGACCTCGGGCCTCACCGGTGCCGAGCTCGCCAACATCTGCAACGAGGCCGCTATCGCCGCCGGCCGCCGCGGCGCCTCGCGGGTCTCGCACGCCGACTTCGACTCCGCGATCGAGCGCGTCGTCGCCGGCCTCCAGCAGAAGAAGGTGCTGACCGAGAAGGAGCGGCGCATCCTCGCCTACCACGAGGGGGGCCATGCGCTGATGGCGCACCTGATGGGCTCCACGATGGAGCTCCAGAAGGTGACGATCGTCTCCCGCGGCAACGCGCTCGGCTACGCGTTCTACCTCCCCGAGGAGGACCGCTACCTCCACACGAAGGAGGAGCTCGTCGACCGGATGGTCGTCGCGCTCGCGGGCCGCGCCGCCGAGGAGGTCGTCTTCGGCCGCGTCACGAACGGAGCCGCCAACGACCTCGAGAAGGTGACCGAGATCGCCCGCGCGATGGTGTTCGAGTGGGGCATGGCCGACAGTGTCAGCTCGCGCACCCTCCGCGCCGACAACTATGCGCTCTCCGAGGCGACGAAGCGGCTCCGCGACGAGGAGCAGGCGCACCTCACCGACGGCGCGTACGAGACCGCGGTGCGGCTCCTCCGCAAGCACCGCGCGCCGCTCGACCGTGTCGCCGAGGCGTTGCTGGACAAGGAGACGCTCGTCCGCGACGAGCTCGTCGCGCTTCTCGCCGACGTCGTGCCCGAGTCGAGCGCCGCCGAGACGGTCGGCGTCCCGCAGGTCGTCGCGACGCGGCGGCCGCGTTCGGTCTAGCCGGTCCCGAGCTTCGCGAGGTCGATCGCGCCGCTCGGCGCGACGAGCTGCACCGTCTCGTTCCAGCCGCCGAACGTGACCGTCCCCTTCTGGCCGCTCTTGCCGCCGACGATCGCGACGGGGTACGGCTTGCCGGTGGCGGCGACGTAGAGCTTGGAGCCGTCGGAGGTGTCGCGGAGGACGTCCACCTTCTGGCCCTTGTACGTCGTCTCGCCGTCGTTCGCGAGCTTGCCGTGGTTCTTCGGCGACGAGACCTGGTCGAGGAGCTTGCCGAGGTCGGTGAGCTGGCCGAGCGTCGCGAACTCGCCCTTCGTCGCCGAGCCCTCGAGCCACTTCCCCTTCAGCAGGGCCGCGGCCGAGCCCGCGAACTTCTCGTAGAAGGCGTCGCTGCCCTTGACGAACGCCTTGTCGCCGATCCGGATCAGCTGGAAGCTGACGCCGCTCTCGGTCAGCGTGCCCTTGCCGCCCTTGCCGCGGTTGAGGGTCATGTCGATCCCGAGCGGCGACCCGCCCGAGACGATGTGCCCGACGACGTGCACCGCCGTCGCCGCGAGCGCGGCCGCCTTCGCGTCCTTCAGCACCTGCTCGGGCGCCTTCTTCGCCTCGCCGTTCGAGGACGAGCCGCCGCCGCAGCCCGCGACGAGCAGCGCTACCGCCGCACACAGGACGCCTGCCGCACGCACCCGCATCGGCCCGAGTCTTTCACATACGATCGCCCGCAGTGGAGGCGACCCGGATCCACCATGTCGGCGTCGCCGTCGAGGACCTGGACGCGGCCGTGCGGACGTACGAGTCGCTCTTCGGAGGCCGGCTCGAGCACCGCTCCCGCGTCGAGGACCAGGGCGTCGAGGCCGCGTCGATCGAGGTCGGCGAGAGCCGGGTCGAGCTCCTCTCGCCGCTCGGCCCGGACACGCCGGTCGGGCGCTTCCTCGCCAAGCGCGGCCCCGGGATGCATCACATCGCATACGAGGTGGGCGACATCCGCGCCGCGCTGTCGGGCCTCGCGGAGTCCGGCGCCGAGCTGATCGACGCGGAGCCGCGGCAGGGTCTCTTCGGCCTGCAGGTCGCCTTCGTGCATCCTGAGTCGGTTCACGGAGTCCTGTCGGAGGTGGTGTCGCGTGGCTGAAGAGAAGGTGCGGGTCGAGATCGGGTTCCAGGGCGGCCAGGTCGTGGCGAGCTTCGTCGACGCGGGGTCGGCGGACCAGCTGGAGCAGGCCCTCCACAAGGACGGGCCGCGGGTCGTCGTCCTCGAGAGCGAGGACGGCCCGATCCACGTCGTCGTCCCCCAGGTCGCGTACTACAAGCGCATCGTCCGCGCCGGACGCGTCGGCTTCGGCTCCTAACGCGTTAGGCCAGTCCCGGTTGCGGGAACCGTCAGGCGGATGACCGAGGGCCGGGAGCGAACGCCTGCGCGCGAGTCGCAGGAGCACATCCGTGCGCTCGTCGAGCGCGGTCAGAAGGGCGACCGCGACGCGCTCGAGGAGCTGTACCTGATCCATTTCGACCGGATCTACAGCTACCTCCACGTCAGCGTCGGCAACCGGCACGACGCCGAGGACCTGACGACGCAGACGTTCCTGAAGATGCTCGAGAAGATCGGCAGCTTCAAGTGGCGGACGGCGCCGTTCTCGGCCTGGCTGTTCCGGATCGCGCACAACCTCGCCATGGACCACTTCCGCGCGCGGCGGCGCTGGCAGCCGGAGGAGGAGGTGCCGGAGGTGCCGGGCGAGGAGGAGCCGTCGGCCGAGTTCGCCGCGATGCAGACGATCGGGCGCGAGTCGATGCTCGCCCTGATCGACAACCTCTCGCCGGAGCAGCAGCAGGTGCTGACGCTGAAGTTCGTCTTCAACTTCCCGAACGCCGAGGTGGCGACGATCCTCGGCAAGACGGAGGGCGCGATCAAGTCGCTCCAGCACCGCGCGCTCGCCTCGCTCCAGAAGCAGATCGCCCGCCAGGAGGCAGAGGCGCGCGGCTAGCCTCCGGCCGTGGCGCTGGAGGCGGGAATCGTCGGTCTGCCGTCGTCCGGGAAGACGACGCTCTTCCGGGCGCTGACGCACGCCGAGACGCACGGCTCCGGGAAGGAGCACGTCGG
>JAFAIV010000184.1 GCA_019236545.1 Actinomycetota bacterium
CGGGCCCAGATCACGTGCCAAAGCTCAGACTCTCCTTCTCTTCCGCGGCCGCACGCCGTTGTGCGCCTGCGGGGTCACGTCCTTCACGCCGAGGATCTCGAGGCCGGCGGCCTGGAGCGAGCGGATCGCCGTCTCGCGGCCCGAGCCGGGGCCCTTGACGAAGACCTCGACCTTCTGGAGGCCGTGCTCCATCCCCTTGCGCGCCGCCGCGTCGGCGGTCACCTGCGCCGCGAACGGCGTCGACTTGCGCGAGCCCTTGAACCCGGCCGAGCCGGCGGACTCCCACGCGATCACGTTCCCCTCGCGGTCGGTCAGCGCGACGATCGTGTTGTTGAACGACGTCTTGATGTGCGCCTGGCCGATCGCGATGTTCTTGCGGACGCGGCGGCGGGTGCGGCCCCGGCTGGCCGCCTGTCTCCTCGGAGGGGCCACGCTACTTCGCCTTCTTCCCGCGGCCTACGGTCTTCTTCGGGCCCTTGCGCGTGCGGGCGTTGGTCTTCGTGCGCTGCCCGTTGGCCGGCAGGCCGCGCCGGTGGCGGATGCCCCGGTAGGCGCCGATCTCGGACAGGCGCTTGATCGCCTGCTGCCGCTCGCGCCGCAGGTCGCCCTCGACCTCGACGTTGGCGTCGATGTAGTTGCGGAGCTTCGTGACCTCCTCGTCGGTGAGGTCGCGAACCTTGGTGTCCGGGTTGAGCCCGAGCTCCGCGGCGATCTTCCGCGCGGTCGGCTGGCCGATCCCGTAGATGTAGGTCAGCCCGATCTCGAGCCGCTTCTGGTTCGGGAGGTTCACTCCTGCGATGCGTGCCACTGGGCTAGCCCTGCCTTTGCTTGTGCCGAGGGTTCGAGCAGATGACCATGGTCGTGCCGTGCCGCTTGATCACGCGGCAGCGCTCGCACATCGGCTTGACGGAGGGGCGCACTTTCATCCTGGTTACCGGTGTCGATAGGTGATCCGACCGCGGCTGAGGTCGTACGGGCTCAACTCCACCTTGACCTTGTCGCCGGGGAGGATGCGGATGTAGTGCTTGCGCATCTTCCCGGAGATGGTCGCGAGAACCGAGTGGCCCCCGTCGAGCTGCACCCGGAACATCGTGCTCGGGAGCGCCTCGACGACCTCGCCTTCAACCTCGATCTTCTCTTCCTTGGTCGACAAAATCCCTTCTTGTTGTTCAGACGTAGCAGCGCGCACGGCTCAGCCGTGCGCGAGAGCGGTCATCGTAGCAGAGCCGCCCCGGCGGCCGTGAGAATCCGCGGCCCGTCGGCGGTCAGCGCGACCGTGTGCTCGAAGTGGGCGGCGAGCGACTCGTCGACCGAGGAGATCGACCAGTCGTCGTCGTGGACGTAGACGTCGGGAGCGCCGGCCGTGATCATCGGCTCGATCGCGAGGGTCATCCCCTCCTGGAGCTGCGGGCCGCGGCCGGGCGGGCCGTAGTTCGGGATCTGCGGGTCCTCGTGGTAGGAGCGGCCGACGCCGTGGCCGACGAGGCTGCGGATGACCGAGAAGCCTGCCTCCTCGACCACGACCTGGATCGCGTGCGAGATGTCGGAGACGCGGTTGCCGACCTGCGCCTGCTCGATCCCGGCGGCGAGCGCCTCCTGGCAGACGTCGAGCAGCCGCTGCGACTCCGGCGAGATCTCCCCGACGGGGCACGTGATGGCGCTGTCGGCGACGAGGCCGTCGAGCGTGACGCCGAGGTCGAGCGAGATCAGGTCGCCCTCCTTGGCGCGGTACTCGGTCGGAATCCCGTGGACGACCATCGAGTTCGGCGAGATGCAGAGCGCGGCGGGGTAGCCCTTGTAGCCCTTCGACGTCGGCGTCGCGCCGTTCTCGCGGAGGTGCTCGTCGGCGATCCGGTCGAGCTCGAGCATCGAGACGCCCGGCTCGAGATGGTCGGCGACGAGCGCGAGCGTCTCGGCGAGGAGCGCGCCGGCGCGGGCCATGCCCTCGATCTCGGCGGCCGACTTGCGGATGATCACGCGCGGGCCTCGACGGACTCCAGCGACTGCCGGATCTCGTGGAAGACGTCCTCGACCGAGCGGTCGGCGTGGATGCCGACGACGTTGCCGCGGGTCGTGCGGTAGTACTCGACGAGCGGCGCCGTCTCGCGGTCGTAGATCTCGAGCCGGCGCCGGATCGCGTCGGGCGTGTCGTCGGCGCGGCCCTCCTCGGCGGCGCGCTTGAGCATCCGCGCGATCAGGTCCTGCCGGTCCGGCACCTGGAACTCGAAGACGACGTCGAGGTCGCGGCCGAGCTCGCGGAGCAGCTCGTCGAGCGCCTCGGCCTGCGCCATCGTGCGCGGGAAGCCGTCGAGGACGAAGCCGGGGAGCGTGTCGCCGCGCGAGAGCCGGTCGCGGATCAGGTCGATCATCAGCGCGTCGTTCACGAGCTCGCCGCTGTCGAGGACCGCCTTCAGCTCACGGCCGAGCGGCGTGTCCAGCTCGCGCATCTCGCGCAGCATGTCGCCGGTCGCGATGTGCGGGACGCCGTACGTGGCCTTGATCTTCTTGGCCTGCGTTCCCTTCCCGGAGCCCTGGGGGCCGAGGACGAGGATGTTCACCTAGCGCAAGAAGCCTTCGTAGTGGCGCATCATCATCTGGCTCTCCATCTGGCGCATCGTGTCGAGCGCGACGCCGACGACGATCAGCACCGAGGTGCCGCCGAGGGCGCGCGAGGTCGCCTGGGAGAAGCCGAAGTACGCGATGAAGATGCTCGGCGCGACGGCCACGACCGCGAGGAAGAGCGAGCCCGGCAGCGTCAGGCGCTGCAGGACGCGGTCGAGATACGCGGCGGTCGGCGGGCCTGGCCGGATGCCCGGGATGTAGCCGTTGTACTTGCGCAGGTTGTCGGCCTGGTCGACCGGGTTGAACTGGACCGAGGTGTAGAAGTAGGTGAAGACGACGATCAGGATCGCCTCGGTGAGCAGGTACGGCCAGCTCGTGAAGTTGAAGTTCACCGTCACCCAGTTGTTCCAGGCGGGCACGAAGCTCGCGACCGTGGACGGGAGGGCGAGGATCGCGGCGGCGAAGATGACGGGGATGACGCCGGCCATGTTCACGCGCAGCGGCATGTAGGTCGAGCCGCCCGTCGTCTGGCGGTTCCCGAGCTGGCGGCGCGCGTACTGCACCGGGATGCGGCGCTGGCCCTCCTGCACGAAGACGACCGCGACGACGACGGCGAGCGCGACGAGCGGGAAGAACAGCCGCTCGGTCGTGCTGCCGTTGATCCAGGCGCTGATGCCGGTCGGGGCGTACGCGAGGATCGAGGCGAAGATCAGGAGCGAGATGCCGTTGCCGACGCCGCGCTTCGTGATCTGCTCGCCGATCCACATCAGGACCGCCGTGCCGCACGTGAGCGTCAGGACGATGATCACCATCTTCCCGGCGTTCACGTTCGGGAGCGCGCCCTGGCGCTTGAACAGGAACGCGTAGCCGAGCGACTGCGCCGCGGCGAGCGCGATCGTCAGGTAGCGCGTGTACTGCGTGATCTTGGCGTAGCCCGCCTCACCCTCCTTCTGCAGCCGCTCGAGCGTCGGGACGACGACGGTCAGGAGCTGCAGGATGATCGAGGCAGTGACGTACGGCATGATCCCGAGCGCGAACAGCGAGAAGCGGCTGAGCGCCGACCCGGAGAAGAGGTTGAGCAGGTTGAGGACGCCGCCGCCGCCCGCGCCGTTGAAGTAGTTCTGAATCGCAGCCTGGTCGATGCCCGGCGCCGGGATCCAGGAGCCGAAGCGGTAGACGGCGAGCATGGCGGCCGTGAACAGCACGCGCCGGCGCAGCTCCGGGACGCGCCACGCGTTCGTCAGCCAGGACAGCACCTAGGCCTCCGCGTCGTCGCCGGCGGGCCCCTCGGCGGCGGCCGGAGCGTCGGCCTCGGCCGGCTCCTCCGCAGCCTCCGCCTTCGGCGCGGCCGCCTTGTGGTGGCGCGCCTTCTTGACCTTCGGCTCTCGCAGAAGCTCGACGGTGCCGCCCGCGGCCTCGATCTTCTCCCGCGCGGTGGCGGAGATCGCGTGGACGCGGACCGTCAGCTTCTTCGAGACCTCGCCGACGCCGAGGAGCTTCACGTCGATGCGCGTGTTCTTGATCACGCGCTTCGCCACGAGCGTCTCGGGCGTCACGTCCTCGCCGGCCTCGAAGCGCTCGAGGTCGCGGAGGTTGACCGGCTGCGTCTGCGTGCGGAACGGGCCGATCGGCATGGCGTCCTTGGAGGTCGCGCCGCGCTGCTTGCCGATCCGCATGTAGATCGGCATCTGGCCGCCCTCGAAGCCGGCGCGCATCTTGTGCGAGCCGGCGCGGGACTTCTGGCCCTTGATGCCGCGGCCGGAGTAGCGGCCCTTGCCGGAGCCGGCGCCGCGGCCGACGCGCTTGCGGTCCTCGCGCGGCTGAGCGGGCGAGAGGTTCGACAGGGAGAGCTGCTTCTCGGGCATCAGGCGTCCTCGACCTTCACGAGATGGCGGACCTTCCGCAGCATGCCAGCGAGGACCGGGCCCTCGTCGTGCTCGGCGCTGCGGCCGATCTTGCCGAGGCCGAGCGCGCGGAGCGTGCCGCGGTGCCGCTCGGACTGGCCGATCTGCGACTTGACCTGGGTGATGCGAACGCGCGCCATGGCTACGACTCGTCCTTCTTCTTCCGGGTGCGCTTCGGCTTCGACTCGGCGGCGGGCGCCTCGGGCTCGGCGGCGGCCGCTGGGGCCTCGGCCTCGGCGGCCGGCTCCTCCGCGACGACCTCCGGCTCGGCGGCGACGACCGCGACCGCGGCTGCCGCCTCCTCGAGCTGCGGCTCGGCCTGCGGCTGCACGGCCGGGAGCGGGAGCACGTCCGTGATGCGCTTGCCGCGGATGCGCGCGACGTCCTCGGGACGGCGCAGCTCCTGGAGCGCGACGACGGTCGCCTTCGCCATGTTGATCGGGTTCGTCGTGCCGAGGCTCTTGGCGAGCACGTTGCGGACGCCGCCGAGCTCGAGCACCGCGCGGACGCCGCCGCCCGCGATGACGCCCGTACCTTCGGACGCCGGCCGGAGCAGCACCTTCGCCGCGTCGAACGTGCCGAGCACCTCGTGCGTGATCGTCGAGCCGTGCTTCGGGACGGTGAAGAGGTTCTTCTTCGCATCCTCGACGGCCTTCGTGATCGCCAGCGGGACCTCGCGCGCCTTGCCGTAGCCGACGCCGACGCGGTCGACCTCGTCGCCGACGACGACGAGCGCGGTGAACGAGAACCGCCGGCCGCCCTTGACGACCTTGGCGACGCGGTTGATCTCGACGACGCGCTCCTTGAGCTCGCGGGTCTCCGTGTACTCCATCGCTGCCATCAGAACTTCAGCCCTCCCTCGCGCGCGCCGTCGGCGAGCGCCTTGACGCGTCCGTGGTAGAGGTAGCCGCCGCGGTCGAACACGCAGGCCTCGACGCCGGCGCTCTTCGCCTTCGAGGCGAGCAGCTTGCCGACCTCGGTCGCCTGGGCGCTCTTGTCGCCCTTAAACGACGCGGGCAGCGACTTGTGCGAAGCCGACGCCAGCGTGCGGCCGGCGAGGTCGTCGATCAGCTGCGCCTCTATCCCGCGGTTGGAGCGGAAGACGGC
>JAFAIV010000190.1 GCA_019236545.1 Actinomycetota bacterium
CGCGTCGCCGAGGGCTACCTCGAGCTCGCGGAGCGGTTCCCGGAGCGGATCGTCGTCGTCGACGCGGCGCGGCCGCCCGAGGAGATCGCGGAGGAGATCCATGACCGGCTTCGACAGCGTTCCTGAGCAGCACGAGGCGAAGCGCCTCCTCGCCGCCGCGCTGGCGGAGGGGCCGGCGCACGCCTACCTCCTGCACGGGCCGGCGGGCGTCGGCAAGCGCGAGCTCGCGCGGCGGTTCGCGGCGGAGCTGCTCGGCGACCACGCGCGCGTCGAGCGCGGCACGCACCCCGACCTCTACGTGCTCGAGCCGCTCGGCGACCAGATCCGGATCGACGACGTCCGCGAGCTGCGGCGCGACCTGCACATGCGGCCGTTCGAGGCGCAGCGGCGCGTCTACCTCGTCTTCGGCGCCGACACGATGAACGAGGACGCGGCGGACGCGCTGCTCAAGGACCTCGAGGAGCCGCCGTCGTACGCGGTGATCGTCCTCGTCGCCGAGGACCTCGGGCCGCTGCCGGAGACGATCCGCTCGCGCTGCCAGCTCGTCCCGTTCCGGCGGTTGTCGGAGCGAGCGGTGCGGGACGCGATCGAAGCGCGGGCGCCGGAGCTTCCGGAGGCCGAGGTGACGACGCTGGCGCGGGTCGCCGGCGGAAGGCTCGACCGCGCGGAGCGGCTGCTCGACCCGGCCGCGGTGAAGCGGCGGGCGGCGCTGATCGAGGTCGCGCGCGCCGTCTATCTCGATCCGGCGTTCGAGCCGGCGGACGCGACCGAGACCCTGCTCGCCGGGATCTCGGAGCGCGGGGCGGAGGCGAAGGAGAAGGCCGAGGAGCGCGTCGCCGTGCTCGAGCCGACCGCGCGCGAGGCCGAGCAGATGCTGCGGCGGGCGCAGCGCGGTGCGGAGCGGGACGAGCTGCTGGCGGTGCTCGAGGAGCTCGAGTGGTGGTACCGCGATCTCGTCGTCCTCGCCGCGGGAGCCGAGGCGGCGGTCGTCCACGTCGACCGGCTCGCCGAGCTGCGCGAGGACGCGACGCGGGAGCGCAGCGAGGGCGCCGAGCGCGCCTGCGAGACGATCCGCGCGACCTGGCGCGACGCGGAGGAGCTGCAGCTCTCGACCCCGCTCGCGCTCGAGGCGCTCCTGATCCAGCTCCGCCGCGAGCTCGGCGGCCTCTCCGTAATGCGCTCGTAAAATCGAGTTTTCCCGGCCGGCGCAGTCTCCTACGCTGGCAACGGGTGAGCTCCCAGCCCGACCTGTCGTTCCAGGACGGCGTCGCCGCGCGCGTCGAGCGCCTGTACGCCGAGCACGCGGGGCTCGTCGCCGCGATCTGCCGCGCCTACCTCCGCGACCGGATCGAGGCGGAGGACGCCGCGCAGCAGGTGTTCCTCTCGGCGCAGCGCGCGCTCCTCAACGGCTCCGCCCCGCGCGAGCCTGCGGCATGGCTGTCGGCGATCGCGCGCAACGAGTGCCTCGGGAGGATCCGGGCGCGGATGCGCGACCCGCTGCCGATCGACGAGGAGCCGCCCGGCGGGACGGCCGACACGCACACGGTCGCCGTCGCCCGCGAGGACGCTGCCCGCCTCCGCGACGCGCTCGCGGAGCTGCCGGCGCAGCAGCGCGAGGCGATCCTGCTGCGCGAGCTGCGGGGCCTGTCCTACGAGGAGGTCGCCGCGTCGCTCGCCGTCTCGACCTCGGCGGTCGAGTCCCTGATCTTCCGCGCGCGCCGCGGGCTGCAGCTGAAGCTCCGTGAGACGGCGGCCGCGCTGTCGCCGGGCGAGTGGCTGACGCCGGCGCGCGAGCTCGCCGCGAGGCTCCTCGGCGGCGGGCTCGCCGCGCCGGTCGCGGCGAAGGTCGTCGCGGTGAGCGTCGGGACGGCCGTCGTCGCGGGCGGCGTCGCGGTCGCCCCGAACGTCGCCGGCTTCGGCCACGCGCCCGTGTTCAAGGCGGCGCCCGCCGCCCCGGCGAAGAGGCACGTCCACCATGCGGCGCGCCATGTGCCGGCGGCAGCGCCGGTCGTCCTCGCGCCGGTCTCCGTCCCGAAGCCGCAGCCGGTCGTCCGCCGCATCGCGCGCCGCCACGAGGTCGAGCGCGAGACGACGACCACCGAGGCGCCGCAGGTCGCCGCGCCCGTGGAGAGCGGCGACTCCGGCGAGCACGAGAGCGACCGTCCCACGACGGCCCCCGTCGTCCTCCCGCCGCCGCCGGCGACGCAGGAGCACGAGAGCGACGACGGCGGCGGCTCCCACGACGGCGGCGGCTCGGACGACTGACCTTGGCCGCAGTCCCGTCCAGAGGCCCCGCCGCCCCCGAGCTCGCCCCCGAGGCGGTCGCGACGCGCGAGCTGTACGAGCGCTACGCCGCCCAGGTCTTCAGCTTCTGCCTGAACCGGCTCGGCTCGCGCGAGGAGGCCGAGGACGCCGTCCAGAGCACGTTCCTCAACGCGTTCCGCGGCCTGAAGCGCGGTGTCGTGCCGCAGGCGGAGGCGGCCTGGCTGTTCACGATCGCGCAGAACGTCTGCCTCTCCCGCCACCGCTCGACCCGCCGCCGCGGCCGCGTCGAGTCGCCCGCCGACTTCGAGATCGTCCAGGAGACGACGCCCGCGCCCGCCGCGCCCGGCGACGAGCTGGTCGGCCTCCGCGACGCGCTGGCCGGGATGCCGGAGACGCAGCGTCGCGCGATCCTCCTGCGCGAGTGGCAAGGCCTGTCCTACCGCGAGATCGCCGACGAGCTCGAGCTCAGCCAGGCCGCGGTCGAGACGCTGATCTTCCGCGCGCGCCGTTCGCTCGCCAGCGGGCTCGAGCAGCCGGCGCAGACGGAGACGCGCCGTCGCGTCCGGAGGAGCTCCGACCTCGGCAACGTCCTGGCGGGGATCAAGACCGTGCTGGTCGGCGGGGGCGCGGCCGCGAAGGTCGTCGCGACGGTGGCCGTCGTCAGCGCGACCGGCATCGTCGCCTCGGTGCCGGTTGCCCGGCACATCCACCTGCGCGATCCCTCCGCGCCGAAGCCGGACGCCACCGTCGCGACGGCCGCCGCCGTGCGCCCGGCGGTCGCGGCCGCTCCGCTCGCGCATGCGCCCGCGCGCAGAGCAGCGCCCGCGCCGCCGCGCCGCCACGTCGCGCAGCGGAGCAACCGGGCCTTCGCCGCCGCCGGTCTCGCGGCGGCCGTGGACGAGACGACGGCGCCGGCCGTCACCGCCCCGGCCGCGCCGCCGCCCGCGCCGGTGCAGCCCGTCTCCACGGCGCCGACGGAGCCCACCCCGGCGCCCGCTCCCGCCGAGCCGCCTCACCCCGCGGCCGTCGAGTCGCAGCCGCCGGCGCACGAGCAGTCCGCCGCACCGCCGCCTCCCGCCGCGACCCAGCCGACGGAGCCGTCGCGCACGACGGGTCCGCCCGAGACGGCCCCGCACACGGTCACGATCCCGCTCAAGGTCGCGCCGACGCCCGAGTCGCCGGAGCACGGCTCGGCCCAGCCCGCCGCCACGACGCCCGCGGCGGTGGAGACGACCACGGCGCCGGCCGCCACGACGGCCGCTCCGACCGCAACGACCACGACTCCCGCCACGACGACCGTCGCCGTCACGACGACGCAGCTGACCGAGACGCGTCCGGCGCTCTCCGTCACGACGACGACGCCGTCCGGGACGACGACCACCACCCGGCTCGAGCGGACCGAGCCGGTCAAGTCCGGCAGCGGGAGCTGAGACGCGAAGGGCCGGGATCGCTCCCGGCCCTCCAGGTCGTTCCGCTCTCGCCGGCGCTTACGCGGCGAAGACGAGCTCGTCGCCGAGCGCGAGCTGCAGCCGCGCCAGGGCGTCGCTCTCGAGCTGGCGGACGCGCTCGCGCGTCAGGCCCAGCTCCTTGCCGATCGTCTCCAGCGACGCCGGCTCGCGGTTGAAGCCGAAGCGCAGCTCGATGATCTTCCGCTGCCGCTCGGGCAGGTCGGCGACCGCCTGCTGGACGCGCTGGCGCCGCACCGACTCGACGGCCTCCTCGGCCGGGTCGACGGACGTCTCGTCGGCGAAGAGGTCGCCGAGCTCCGAGTCGCTGTCCGAGCCGAGGCCCTGGTTCAGCGAGACCGAGTCGACGGCGTCGAGCGCCTCCTCGACGTGCTCGAGCTTGAGCCGCGTCGCGTTCGCCAGCTCCTCCGGCGTCGCCTCCCGGCCGAGCTTGGCCTGGAGCTCCGCGGAGGCGCGGTTGAGCTTGATCCGCCGCTCCTGGACGTGCACCGGGATGCGGATCGTCTTCGACTGGTTCGCGACCGCGCGCTGGCAGGCCTGCCGGATCCACCAGGTCGCGTACGTCGAGAACTTGTAGCCCTTGCGCCAGTCGAACTTCTCCGCGGCGCGGTTGAGGCCGATGACGCCCTCCTGGATCAGGTCGAGCAGCGGGACGTCGTGGCCCTGGTACCGCTTCGCGATCGAGACGACGAGGCGAAGGTTCGAGTTGATCATCCGCTCCTTGGCTGCGAGATCGCCGCGCTCGATGCGCTTCGCGAGCGCGACCTCCTCGGCCGCCGTGAGCAGCTTGTGGCGACCTGCGGCGTCCATGAAGAGCTGCAGCGGGTCGAGAGTGCCGCCGGAGGAGGCAGCCGCGGCGACGACGGCGGACGCCGTCTCGTCGGCCTCGGCGCGCACCGTCACGTCGCGCTCCTCGAGCGCGGCGCGCAGGGCGGCGAGCTCGTCCTCGCTGAGCTCGTGCTCGTCACCGAACGCCTGGAGCTCCTTCTCGTCGATGGTGCCGCGCTCGGCGGCCTCCTCGAGCAGGCGCTCGGCAGGCGACAGGTCATGCAGATGAATCGATTCGCTCAGTTGAAGTCCCTTTCGGTCGTGTCGGGCCGCCGCCAGGGGGAAGCGGCCACCTCGGGCGTCCGGCGCGCGGGTTTTTCAGGCTCCGCGACTGGCCGAACGGCCTTGCAATTTATAGAACGGGATTGCTCCGGAGTCCATTCCCAAACATCGCAGTTTTGCGATTTCCATACAAGTCGCTTGTGCAGGCCGATCTCGCGGGATCTTCCCTGGATAGCGTGAGAATCAGCTGAGGATCGTGTAATGACTTTGTGCGGGTCGTTTCAGCGCTCGACGGCCCGCCCGGAGAGCTCGGTCAGGGCGATCCGGAAGACCACCGTCCCCGGCGTGCGCTCCCGCTGCTCCGGAGCGCGTCCCGACGCGCGCCGGAAACGCTCGCGCAGGAGGTCGAGCGCCTGCTCCGCTGCCTCGCCCTCGAGTTCCTCGTAGGTCCCCTGCGCGATCACGCTCCGCCAGCTGCCGCGGCCGTCCGCGTCGTACTCGTCCACCTCGACGCAGACGCGCGGCTGCTCCCGGAGCATCGACGTCTTCCGGCCCTCGGTGGTGACGGCGACGACGCCCGCGCCGTCGTAGCCGTAGATGACCGGGACGACGTAGGTCTCGCCGCCGGCGTGGCAGCCGAGCCGAGCGATCCGCTGCTCGCGGAGGAATGCGTCGATCTCGTCGCGGCTCAGCTCGCGCACCGGAGGAGCGTAGTGTCCGGGCCGTGGCGACGATGGCCGACCTGGACGAGCTCGCGCTCGCGATGCCGGACGTGGTCAAGGAGCCCGACGACGACGGCAGGCCGGCCTACGGCGTCGCGGGCAAGACGTTCTGCTTCCACCGCCGGCCGCGAAAGGACGCGTTCGACGCCGAGACCGGCGAGCTGCTCGACGACGTCCTCGTCTTCCACGTCGACGGGGCCGAGGCGAAGGAGCTCCTGCTCGCCGACCCGCGGGGGGTCTTCTTCACGACACCGCACTGGAACGGGTACTCCGCGGTGCTGATGCGGATCCGCGACCTCGGCGGGATCGACCGCGACGAGCTGCGCGAGCTCGTGATCGACGCGTGGCTCGCGCGAGCGCCGAAGCGCGTCGCGCGGGCTTGGCTTGCCGCCGAAGACACCGGCGGCAAGGGCCCGAAGCCGTAGCTCCCGCGGCTGAGGGGCGAGCGGTCTGGCGGCCCGCGCTTCCGTAGCGAATCCGCGCGGGGGAGACTGTCCCCGCATGAACGCAGAGCACGAGCGCCTCTTCGAGGTCCCCCACGGCCGCTCCCCTTGGCGCAAGTGGGGCCCGTATCTCGCCGAGCGCGCCTGGGGCACCGTCCGCGAGGACTACAGCGCGACGGGCGACGTGTGGCACTACTTCCCTCACGACCACGCCCGCTCCCGCGCGTACCGCTGGAACGAGGACGGGCTCGCCGGGATCTGCGACGACCGCCAGACGCTGTGCTTCGCGCTCGCGTTCTGGAACGGCCGCGACCCGATGCTGAAGGAGCGGATCTTCGGCCTCACCGGCCCGCAGGGCAACCACGGCGAGGACTGCAAGGAGTACTGGTGGTACGTCGACTCCACGCCGACGCACTCGTGGATGCGTTGGAAGTACATGTACGCGCAGGACGAGTTCCCGTACGACCGGCTGGTCGCCGAGAACGCGTGCCGGGGGAAGCACGACCCCGAGTTCGAGCTCGTCGACACCGGGATCTTCGACGACGGCCGCTACTGGGAGATCACCGCCGACTATGCGAAAGCCAGCGCCGAGGACGTCCTGATCCGCGTCAGCGCGACCAACCACGGCCCGGAGACGGCGACGCTCGACGTCTTGCCGACGCTCTGGTTCCGCAACACCTGGTCGTGGGACTTCGACGCGCCCAGGCCGGCGATCGACCTCGACGACGGCGCCCTCCGCGCGCGGCACGAGCTGCTCGACACCGTGACGCTCGCCGGCTCCGGCTCGCCGGAGGCGCTCTTCTGCGAGAACGAGACGAACGTCCAGCGGCTCTTCGGCGTTCCGAGCGCGACGCCGTTCCCGAAGGACGGGATCAACGACTACGTGGTCCGCGGCGCGGCGACGGTGAACCCGGCGCAGACCGGCACGAAGGCGGCGTTCCGCTACCGGCTCGACGTCCCCGCCGGCGAGACGCGGAGGATCGAGCTGCGGCTCGGTGCCTCGAGCACGGTCGGCGACGACTTCGAGGAGGTCATGCGCGCGCGCGAGCGTGAGGCGGACGAGTTCTACGCCGAGCTGACGCCGAAGGGCGCGGGCGCCGACGAGGCCTCGGTGCTGCGGCAGGCGCTCA
>JAFAIV010000305.1 GCA_019236545.1 Actinomycetota bacterium
GACGCCGTTCAGCCGCGCGCGGGCGAGCGCCGAGTAGAGGACGATCCCGCTCTGCACGATCCACGGCCGGTACGGGCCGTCCTCGTAGAGCGGCAGGAGGAACGGCAGCCGCCGGACGAGGTGCGGCGCCACGACCCGCATGAGCGCTCGCCGCTCCTGGTGAGCCTCCCGCACGAGCCCGACGTCGCCGAGCCGGAGATACCGCAGCCCGCCGTGGACGAGCTTCGACGACGCGCTCGACGTGGCGCCCGCGAAGTCGCCCTTGTCGACAAGGGCGACGGACATCCCCTCCGCGCTCGCCGCCTCAGCGATCCCCGCGCCGACGATGCCGCCGCCGATCACGAGCAGGTCGAACCGTTTCGACGCGAGCCGCTCGAGGGCCTCGGCGCGCGTCAGGACGCCGGGTGCCACAACGGGTTCGTCCACGCCCGCCCGCCCGCGGGATCCCGAACCTCGACGCGGCCGTACGGCGTGCCCCACGGCCGCTCGAGCCGCACGGATGTGATCAGCCCGGCGCTGTCGCGCTCGAGGACCTCGCTCCCGACGGAGTAGCCGAGCCGGCCCGCGTTCGCCCCCGCGCCGCGCGTGCGCGAGGACACGAGCCGCACGCTCGCCGCCGGCGAGCAGCGCACCATGACGGTGTCGTCGTCCACCGTCACGGCGTGGATCTCCGGCCCGGTCGACCCGTAGAAGCTCCCGCTGCGCAGCGCGTCGAGCACCGCCTCGCGCGACTTCTCGGCCGCCCGCACCATCGTCCAGGCGAAGCCGCTGTCGAATCCGGGATGGTGCGAGTCGTCGGCTGCGATCCCATAGAGGAGCCGCCCGCGCTCGAGCGCCTCGTCCCAGTGGACGGACGAGTCGCCGCGCCCGATCTCGAGCTCGCAGCCGGCGTTCCAGACCTCGATCCCGACGAGGCCCTCGGTCGCCTCCCACTGCTCGGTGCGCAGGCCGCTCCAGTACGTGTGCGCGATGTAGGGGACGCCGCCGTTCGCGACGATCCACGAGACGACGTCCTGGATCGGCGCGAAGCCGTCGTCGGGGATCTCCGGGTCGGCCTCGACCCCGAGCGCGAGCACGTGCGAGTCCTCCTCCGGGCCGCCGCAGGTCGCGTTGAGCTCGACCGACGGGATCACGAGCAGCTTCCGCGTCGAGCGCTCGACGGTGCGCACCCAGTGGTCGGTGATGGCCAGGACGTCGTAGCCGGCCCACTCGTAGTGGCGCGCGAGCAGGTCGGGCGCGAGCTCGCCGTCCGAGTTCGTCGTGTGCGCGTGGAGCGCGCAGCGAAGCCAGATCCCGTCGCCGTCGAAGGGGGACACGGGGCGAGCCTATCGGCGATCTGGTGAACGGGTGGCAACAAGACCGGCGGTCCCATTGAATCGTTGGCAACGCTGTGATAGCCACCACTCGTTCACATTGTCCCACCCGGGGAGGGAATCGATGGAGGAGCACGAGGAGCAAGAGCTCGAGTTCTGGCGCAAGCTCCACGAGCAGGACATGAGCCGCTCGCAGATGCTCAAGCGGAGCGTCGCGGCGGCCGCGGGTCTGACCGTTCTCTCCAGCCCGGGCCTCGCCTGGGCGCGCGAGCGCGGGATCCGGGTCGCCCCGCCCACGAAGGGCAAGGACGTCTCGATGAGCGAGCTCATCGCGACCGCCAAGAAGGAGGGCGGCCTCAACACGATCGCGCTGCCGCCGGACTGGGCGAACTACGGCGAGATCATGAACACGTTCCAGACGAAGTACGGGATCAAGATCACGAACGCGAACCCGGACGGCAGCTCCGCCGAGGAGAACCAGGCCGTGTCGTCGCTCAAGGGCGACCCGCGCGCCCCGGACGCCGTCGACGACGGCCCCGCCTTCGCGATCCAGGGCACGATCGACGGCCTGTTCACGAAGTACTTCGTGACCGAGTTCAACACGATCCCGCACGGCATGAAGGACGGCCGCGGCTACTGGACGGCGGACTACTACGGCGCCGTCTCGATCGGCTACAACGCGAGCCTCGTCAAGAAGCCGCCGACGAGCTGGAAGGACCTGCTGGACTCGTCGTACAAGGGGCAGGTCGCGCTGAACGGCAGCCCGCTGACGTCGGGCTCCGCGGTCGCCGGCGTGTTCTCGGCGGCGCTCGCCAACGGCGGCTCGCTCAAGGACGTCGGGCCGGGGATCGACTTCTTCGCGCAGCTGAAGAAGAGCGGCAACTTCATCCCCGTGCAGTCGACGCCGCAGACGGTCGCCTCCGGCCAGACGCCGATCTCGATCGACTGGGACTACCTCAACCTCGGCTACGCCAAGCAGTTCCCGGCTGCCAACTGGAAGACGGTCATCCCGAGCGACGGCGTCTACGGCGCGTACTACTGCCAGGCGATCAACGCGACCGCTCCGCACCCGTGGTCGGCCCGCCTGTGGGAGGAGTTCCTCTACTCGGACCAGGGCCAGCTCCTGTTCCTCAAGGGGTACTCGCACCCGGCGCGCTACCTCGACATGGCGAAGCGGAACGTGATCCCGAAGTCGATGCTCGCGGACCTGCCGCCGGCCAGCGTCTACTCGAAGATCAAGTTCGCCTCCGCATCGCTCCAGACGGCCGCCAAGGCGCTGATCGCGCAGCAGTGGCCGAGCAAGGTCGGGGCCTGACGACCGACGCCGTATCCGA
>JAFAIV010000209.1 GCA_019236545.1 Actinomycetota bacterium
GAGCTGCGCGCGGTCGGCGCGACGACGCTCGACGAGTACCGCAAGTACATCGAGAAGGACGCGGCGCTCGAGCGGCGGTTCCAGCCGATCTACGTCGGCGAGCCGTCCGTCTCCGACACGATCGCGATCCTGCGCGGCCTGAAGGAGCGCTACGAGGCGCACCACGGCGTCCGCATCCGCGACGCCGCCCTCGTCGCCGCCGCAGTGCTCTCGCACCGCTACATCGCCGACCGGTTCCTCCCCGACAAGGCGATCGACCTCGTCGACGAGGCGGCGTCGCGGCTGCGCATGGAGATCGACTCGTCCCCGATCGAGCTCGACGAGGCCGAGCGGCGCGTCCGCCAGCTCGAGATCGAGCTCGCCGCGATGGCGAAGGAGTCGCCCGAGGTGCGCGAGCCGGTCGAGCGCGAGCTCGCGGAGGCGCGCGAGGCGCGGGACGCGCTCGCGGCGCGCTGGGCGCAGGAGAAGGGCGCGCTCGAGCGCGTGAAGGAGATCACGCGCCGCGTCGACGAGCTGCGGATGGAGGCCGACCGCGCCGAGCGCGAGGGCAACCTCCAGCGCGTCGCCGAGATCCGCTACGGCGAGCTGCCCGCGCTCGAGAAGGAGCTCGCGGAGCGCGACGCCGAGCAGTCGGAGTCGATGGTCAAGGAGGAGGTCGACGAGGACGACATCGCCTCCGTCGTCGGACGCTGGACGGGCATCCCGGTCGACCGGCTGCTCGAGGGCGAGACGCAGAAGCTCGTCCAGATGGAGGAGCGGCTGCACCAGCGCGTCGTCGGCCAGGACGAGGCCGTGTCGGCGGTGGCGAACGCGCTCCGGCGCGCGCGCACCGGCCTGCAGGACCCGAACAGGCCGATCGGCTCGTTCGTCTTCCTCGGCCCGACCGGCGTCGGCAAGACGGAGCTCGCCCGCGCGCTCGCGGAGTTCATGTTCGACGACGAGCGCGCGATGGTGCGGCTCGACATGTCGGAATACCAGGAGCGCCACACGGTCGCCCGGCTGATCGGCGCCCCGCCTGGCTACGTCGGCTACGACGAGGGCGGCCAGCTGACCGAGGCCGTGCGGCGCCGCCCATACTCGGTGATCCTGCTCGACGAGATCGAGAAGGCGCATGCCGAGGTCTTCGATGTGCTCCTGCAGGTGCTCGACGACGGCCGGCTGACCGACGGCCAGGGCCGCACGGTCGACTTCCGCAACGCCGTCCTGATCATGACCTCGAACATCCGCAGCGCCGATGCGATGCGCGAGCACTTCCGGCCGGAGTTCCTGAACCGGATCGACGAGATCGTCGTCTTCAGCCCGCTCTCGCGCGACCAGATCGGCGAGATCGTCGAGCTCCAGCTGGCGCGGCTGCGCGACCGGCTCGCCGAGCGGCGGATCACGCTCGAGCTGACCGACGCCGCGAAGGAGTCGATCGCGGAGGCCGGCTGGGATCCCGCCTACGGCGCGAGGCCGCTCAAGCGGGCGATCCAGCGCATGGTCGAGAACCCGCTCGCGCTGCGGCTCCTCGAGGGCGACTTCGCGGACGGCGACACGATCCGGATCGACGCCGCCTCCGACGGGGAGCTCGCCTTCGAGCGCGTCGAGGCGGCGGCGCCGGTCGCGGCCGCCTAGGCCGGGCTCGAGCCGTAGACCTCCATGCGCGCGACCCAGGCCGGTGCCGGACGGTGCCGGTCCGGGTCGGCGGCGCGGCGCTCGGCGACGGCGGCCATCGCGCGGGCGTAGGCCTCGTCGTCGTCCCAGAGGATCACGCTCAGGCGGCGGCCGGACTCGCGGTCGGTCAGCCAGTACGCCTGCACGCCCGCCTCGCGGAAGGCGGGCACGACTTCGTCCTGCACGTGGGAAACGCCCGCCTCCAGGTCGGACGGCGACTCGTTCTCGAAGGCGATCACCTGCGCGTTCACTGCCTGCGTCCTCCTCGATTTAAGGGGTCGTTCAGAGAAAGCTCCTTGAACCGAAACCAGCGTTCGGGCGAACTGTCTCACGACGTCTCCCGAGGAGGAAACCCCGTGAAGAAGCTCGTCTCGACGCTCGCGCTCGTCGCGGTCGCGGCGCTCGCCGCCGCCTCGCTCGCCTTCGGCGGGCACCGCGCGAGTCCGGTCATGATCGGCGCCAAGCTGACCGCCGCCGAAGAGGTCCCCGCCCAGGTCGTCAAGGACACGAAGGCGAAGGGCTCGTTCACCGGCGACATCACCGGCAAGACGCTGACGTGGTCGCTGACGTTCTCCGGCCTGACCGGCCCGGCGACCGCGGCGCACATCCACATGGCCGCGATGGGCGCGTCCGGCCCGGTCGTCGTCCCGCTGTGCGGCCCGTGCAAGAGCGGCGTCAAGGGCACCGCCACGCTGAGCGCCGCCCTGCTCAGCGCGCTGAAGACGCACAAGCTCTACGTGAACGTCCACACCGCGAAGAACCCGAACGGGGAGATCCGCGGCCAGGTCGCGCAGGGCTAGCCCGACCGCTCCGCTAGCTTCCGCTCCGTGGTGCTCGTCGTGGCCGCCACGGAGCGGGAGCTGGAGCACGTCACGGGCGCGGAGACGCTCGTCTGCGGCGTCGGCCCCGTCGAGGCCGGGATCCGGACGGCGCGGGCGCTCGCCGAGCGCGCGCCCGAGGCTGTCCTGCACGTCGGGATCGCCGGCGCGCGCGGCCTCGAGCCGCTGACGCTCGTCCTCGGCTCCGAGGCGCGCTACGAGGACGCGGACGGGCCGCTCGTCGCGGCGCACGCGTTCCCCGGCGCGGCGATGTTCGACCGCGCGCACCGGGCGCTGCCCGAGGCGGTCGTGCTCCCGATCGGCACGAGCGCCCGCGTGGGCGGGACGCGCGCGTGCGAGGTCGAGGCGATGGAGGGGTTCGCCGTCCTCTACGCGTGCGCGCTCGCGGGCGTGCCCGCGGTCGAGCTGCGCGTCGTCTCGAACGCGGTCGACGAGCCGGACCGCGCGAAGTGGCGCTTCGACGAGGCGTTCGCCGCGCTCGGCGGCGCGGTCGCCCGCGTACTCGCCTAGATCGACTCGACGTCGTCGAGGAAGACCGCGTTGCCGTGCTCGGGTGGCGCGCCGTAGATGAAGAGGACGAGCTCCTCGTCTCCCTCGTTGCGCACCTGCAACGGCGTGTTCCGGTGCACCGCCACGAACTCGCCCGGCTTCACGTCGACGCGCTCCGGCGGGTCCTCGACGAGCATCGTCAGCGTCCCGCGCAGCGGCACGAAGACCTCCTCCTGCGACGGGTCGGCGTGGCGCCGGCCGCGGGCGTGGGGCGGGTAGCGCCAGATGCGGGCGCGGGAGTGCTCGAGGTGGACGGCGTCGGTGACGGACGCCTGGCTGCGAGGCGCTCGGCCGTAGAGCGGGTCGCGTTCCTCCCAGGGCAGATCGGCTTCGTGCGCGACGTGGTAGGGCATGGCGCGACGATACCCTCCGGGCTCGTGGCCAGGCTCAGCTATCCCCGGCACGCCGGCCCGACGCCGGAGGCGCTGCCGCCGGCGGAGCGGACGATCGGCCAGGTCGTCGCGGAGTCGATCAAGCTCTACGGCGCGCGCTTCTGGCCGTCGCTGTCGCTCGGCGTCCCGTCCGCGGTCGTGGTCGCGCTCGGGTCGTGGGTGCACGGGACGACGGCGCGTGACGTGGCGATCGTGGCGGCCGGCGCCCTGCTCTCCGCGCTCGCGCTGGCGCTCGCGGTGCGGATCGCGCACCCGGAGGCGCGGGACGCGCTCGCGCCCGCGGTCGCCGCCGGGCTCGTCTGCTTCGCCCCGGTGCTGCTCGCGCGCGTCGTCGTCTTCCCCGGGATCTACCCGCTCGCGCTCGTCTGGCTCGCCGCGACGGTGTTCGCCGTGCCTGCGGTGCTGGTCGAGGGCGTGCCGCTGCGGCGCGCGTTCGCCCGGTCGCTCCGGCTGCTCCGCGCCGACTGGGTGCACGCCGTCGGCGCGCTGCTGACGCTGGCGGTCGTGATCGTCGTCACGGCGCTCGTCCTCACGTTCCTGATCCGCGGCTTCGGCGACCAGGGGATCCGCGTCGCGGCGCTGATCGCGCTGCTCGTGCTGACCCCGCTCTTCTTCCTCGGGGCGGCTGTTCTCTACGGCGACCAGGCGGCGCGTTGTAGGGTCGTGCCCCACGTCGACTGAGGAGGGGCCGGTGCCGATCTACATCCTGCTCTCGAAGCTCTCGCAGCAGGGGATCCAGACGCTGAAGAGCAACCCCGACCGCCTGCACGAGGTCAACCGGGACGTCGAGGAGCTCGGCGCGCGGGTGCTGCACCAGTGGGCCACGCTGGGCGAGTTCGACTTCGTCAGCGTCGTGGACGCGCCCGACACGTCGACGATCGCGAGGATCTCGGTCGCCCTCGGCTCGCGCGGCTCGACGCGCATCGAGACGCTCCCCGCGCTGACGATCGACGAGTTCGTCGGGACGCTGAGCTACTAGCGGGTCAGTCCGTGACCGCGGCGACGCGGCGGACCGTGACGCCCCAGGCGGCGCCGGAGGCGAACAGCTCGTCCGGGTCGACGTCGCCGAGCCAGCCGAGGAAGTGCGGCTCGGGGTCGTCCTCCGTGCTCCCGTAGACGGCGGCGTAGACCTGGTCCGGGGCCGCGCGCGAATCCGGCCGGGCGGCCTCCTCGGCGAGGCGCTCCGCCTCCTCCGAGGCTGGTCCCTCCATGTACCCGCGGGGCATACGAGTACCGTAGCGCCGTGTCGACTGCGCTCGCCGTCCACGGGCTCGTCAAGCGGTACGGGACGGTGGAGGCGCTCAAAGGGGTCGACCTCTCCGTCGAGGAGGGCGAGCTGGTCGGGCTGCTCGGGCCGAACGGCGCCGGGAAGTCGACGCTGGTCAAGATCGCGGCCGGGCTCGTGCGCGCGAGCGCGGGCAGCGCGGAGGTCGCGGGCGCGCGGGCGGGCTCGCGCGCGGCCCGCGCGCGGCTCGGCTACCTCGCGGAGCTCTTCCGCTTCCCGGGCTGGTACACGGCCGACGAGGTGCTCATGCTGCATCAGCGCCTCGCCCGTTCGACCGGCGGCGCGCCCGAGCGCCGCCGCCTGCTCGAGCTCGTCGCCCTCGCCGACGCCGCCGACCGCCGCGTCGACGGCATGTCGAAGGGGATGCAGCAGCGCCTCGGCGTCGCGCAGGCGCTCGTCGGCGAGCCGCGGATCCTCCTCCTCGACGAGCCGACCTCCGCGCTCGACCCGGTCGGCCGCCGCACCGTCCGCCTCCTGCTCGAGGAGCTCCGCGAGCGCGGCGTCTCCGTCCTCCTCAACTCGCACCTGCTCTCCGAGATCGAGCTCGTCTGCGACCGCGTCGCGATCCTCCTCGGCGGTGAGGTCGTCGCCGCCGGGACGCCGCACGAGCTCTCCCGCCCGCGCGGGGTCGAGCTCGAGACGGACGAGGGGACGAAGACGATCCAAGGCGCCACCCGCGAGGACGCGCCCCGCCTCGTCGCCGAGGCCGTCGCCGCCGGCCGCCAGGTCTACGGCGTCCGCGTCCTCACCTCCACGCTCGAGGAGACCTACCTCGAGGCCGTCGGCGGGGAGACCTCGTGAGCTCCGTCCTGACGATCGCCGGCTACGGCTTCCGTGAGGCCGTCCGCCGCCGCGTCTTCGCGGTCGTGATCCTGCTCACCGCCGTCTTCCTCGCGCTCTTCTGGCTCGCGAACCACTACGTCGTCAACGAGCTCGCGACGATCTCGCCGCCGGCCGACGTCCACGTCGACACGCGCACGTTCGCGGGCGCGTTCCTCTTCGGCCTCGCGATGTTCGCGACGCTCTTCCTCGGCGTCGTGCTCGCCGTCTTCCTGACGATCGGGGTGGTCTCCGGGGACGCGGAGCGCGGCCTGCTCCAGCCGCTCGTCGTCCGCCCGGTCGGCCGCTCGACGCTGCTCCTCTCGCGCTTCCTCGGCGCGGGCGCGGTGACGACCGTCTACGTCCTCGCCGTCTACTGGATCGCGATGCTGATCACCGGGGAGACGGTCCGCTGGTGGCCGGCGGCGAAGGTCGCGCCGGGGATCGAGCTCGCGGGCGGCGTCCTGGTCGTGATCGCGCTCTCGCTGCTCGGCTCCGTCGGCCTCTCCTCGACCGCGAACGGGATCGCCGTCTTCATGCTCTTCGGCGCCGGCCTCGTCGCGGGGCTGCTCGGCTCGATCGGGCAGGCGCTCA